>CAYYZD010000057.1:0-8661 GCA_964476035.1 uncultured archaeon | reverse complement strand
TCCCAATTGTTGTTCTTTGATCTTCTAGTATTACTCTGAAGTCTGCTTCATCTGGTATTGTTCCAATGTTCATGAAGTAGATCATTCTTGCTGCTCTTTTTCTTCCGAAAATCCCCTCCTCTTCATCGAACCAAAGTTTTCTGTACACTCCTCTATCCTCTAGATGTACGTAGTATCCTCCTAGGTATCTTAGAACTTCTAGGAAGTCTTTTTTAGGTAGATTATGGTAGCAATAGGATCTTTTTACTAGTTTGTATGCTTCATCTACTTTCCATTTTCGGTTTACTGACATTCCCACTAGGTGTTGTGCAAGTACGTCTAAGCAGTTTTTAGGTATTTGTACTTTGTCTATTTTTCCTTCATATGCTGCCTTCACAAGGACGGTGCACTCAACTAAATCGTCTCTATCAAAAACAATTAATCTTCCCTTTGAAACTTCATGCAAAAAGTGTCCTGCTCTTCCAACTCTTTGCAATCCTTTAGCTACACTCTTAGGACTACCAATCTGCACAACAAGATCAATATAGCCAATATCTATCCCGAGTTCTAAACTCGTCGACGTGATTACGGTTTTTAGTCGTCCTTGTTTTAGTAGATCTTCTACTTCTAGTCTTGTTGTTCTTGATAGGCTTCCGTGGTGGGTTGCTATTTGGTCTATGTATTCTTCTCCGAATACTTGTTTTAGATGGAATGTTACGCTTTCTGCTCCGCTTCTTGTGTTTGTGAATATTAGGGTTGTTCTATGTTTTTCTACGAGGTCTCTTAGTATTTCGTACATTCTTGTGTTTACGTATGTGTAGTCTGTGTGTATTAGGTCTCTTACTGGGCATATTACTCGCATGTCTAGCTTTTTTGTTTCGTATATGTTTACTATGGTTACATCTCTTAGTTTTCCATCGTTTCCGTATCCTACTAGCCATTTTGCTATTTCTTCTAAGGGTGCTTGGGTTGCGCTTAACCCTATGCGCACGAATTCTTGTTCAGCTATTTCCTGTAACCTTTCTAGGCTTAATGAAAGGTGTACTCCTCTTTTATTGTCACATAGTTCATGTACTTCGTCTACAATAACATATCTGACCGTCCTTAGTTTTTCGCGGAATCTAGGTGCACATAAAACTATTGAGAGGGTTTCTGGGGTTGTTATTAATATGTGAGGTGTTTTCTTAAGCATTTTTGCCTTTTCACTTGCAGGGGTATCCCCAGTTCTTACAAAAGCTCTAACTTCAGGTAATTCTAAACCCATATCGTTTGCGACTTTACGAATCCCCTCCAAGGGAACAAGAAGATTTTTACGGATATCATTCGCCAATGCTCGAAGAGGTGAAACATAAACAACATACACAGAATCCTTTAATCTTCCCTCTTCACCTAAACTAAAAAGCCAATTTATTGCAAATAAAAAGGCTGAGAGTGTTTTACCAGACCCAGTTGGTGAGAATACAAGTGTGTTTTCTCCTTTTTGGATTAGCGGGATTGCGTATTTTTGTGGTGGGGTGAATGTTTCGAATGTTTGTTTGAACCATTTTGCTACGTAGGGTTTTAGCGTTTTTAGTATTTCTTCGTCGCTCCAAGGTCTTTGAGCATATTTGATAGTCATTTACCGTTCCCCATCCTAGTTTAGCGTTTTATGAGGAGCTATAGTGCGTTTGAGGTCTAGTAGCTTAGAGATGTGTTAAACTATGCCAGAGTGCTAGTTTTGGGAACTTTAGTGTACCCGTTTTTTTATCTATGGCGTATACTTCTAGTTGCATGATATCTACGTGTTCTTTGAGAATTGGTGATAGTAATTCTTCTTGTGATGTTAGGTTTATTTCTATTCCTGTTGCTAGTGGTGAAAATGCCGGTAATACTATTATTTCTTTTCCTTGTTTTGTTTTTCCGTGTAGGAATGCTCTAGCTTTTATTTTTGCCCCCAGATCGTCAATTAGGAGTATTGCTGGGTGTTCGTGGGCGACAATTAGTATGTCGTGTTTTTTGTTTTCTAGGATTTCTTTTTCTATTTCTTTATGGCCGTGCGTTAAAAGGTAGTTTTCTATTTGTAAGTAAGGTTCTGTGAATTCAATGTTGTTGTAGCGTTTGAAGAATCCTCTTATGAAGTTGTCGTGGTTGCCCCTTATTACGATTGTTTTTTCCACATTTTTATCTAGGTATGTTAGGAGTTCTATTACTTCTCTCCATTCTTGACTTGTTGCCTTACTAAATTCGTGTTTTAGGTCTCCGTTGATGATTAGTAGTTTTGGCTGTTTTTCAGCCAGTAAATGTTTTAGGTCTTTGAATATTTCTTGGTATTGTGTTGTTGGTATAAATATTCCTTCTTGTGCCATTGCCCATTCAAATCCTAAATGCAGGTCAGCTATGACAAGGGTTTCTAATTTTTTAAGATACAGTGCGGGATATCCGTCGGTAATTTCGATGTTTTTTAGAATTTCCATTCCTTTGCTCCTCAAATTAATTAAGGTGTAAAAGAAATTTAAAATTAGGTTTTGTCACTCAACTTCTACCACGATTGCTAATGCGCATCCACATTTTTTAACAGTATGTTCAGCTGATTTTACCATTATTTCGCCTTTTATTTCTCTTTTTCTACTTTTTGCCATTCCTATGACTCTTTTTATTGCTTCTTTTTCAGCATCATTGGACGATACGTCTATATTGGAGTATTCTGCAACGAGAACTGGTCCATTTTTTGTTTTTGCTACCGCTATGGCTGCTGCTATTTTCTGCCCTTTCTTTTCGGATGTTACGTACGTGTATATGGCTGGTACGTTTGAACCCGGGTATAGTTGTGGTGTTTCATCGATGAACTCTATGTCCTCTGGTAAAATGCTTGTAAGCTTGACTATGGAAACGTCGCCTATTCCTAACTTTAATAGGCAGTTATCAAAGGCATTTAACGGGGTTTCTCCCTCGGCTGAAACTGCACTAATTATCGCTTTTTTCGGTTTTCCTAACATCCCTATTTTCATTTTACAGTCACTACCATACAATTTTCGGCTTAAGGTACATTTTCCTCGTAGGTCTTTATTTTAAGATATTAAGGTGGTTGTTAGTAAATGCGGGTTTTAAGTATTTTGCTTAAAACTTTATGATGATAGAGGTGAAATCTTTGAATGTTTCGGTTGAAAAAGTATTAATAATGGCCATTAGTTTATCTTTCGTTGTAGTTTTATGCGTACCGTTATTAAATGTAACCTTAAACATTATCAACTTAGTTTCACATTCGAATGACGCTGAAAATTTGATTCATGAGATTGAGAGAGGGATTGACTACACATTGACTACATTGGAGACTTATTCTTCGAATGTAACTGTTCCTAAGGATTTTGAAATATGGAGCGAAGGGGATACGCTTTACATTAAATATAATGTTAATGGAATGTGGAAAACCTATAAGAAAAGCTTTTCTTTTCAGGTAAATGTTACTCCGCCCACATCGCCCGGTAGATATGAGTTGAAAATTTGGTTAGGTGATAATGCCTTAATGATTGTTTTCAAAAAACCGCTGGTCGCTTAGAGTTTACCATCTTAACATAGCAGCTATACCACCGAAGCTTAAGAGTTCTTTTCCAGATTCTGTATCTTTCCCAAAGATTTCAACTTTTGTTCCGTATTTTTCGGCCATGTCTATAACTTTGTCTAAGAGTTCTTCTAGGCTTTCGGAAATAAGGATAATTTCTACTCTACCTTGTTTAAGGTATTCCATGACTTCGTTTTTACCGTAGGTTAGAAGAGAGTCTCCTTTCATAAGTCTGGTTTTAAACTCTTCCCAAAGTCTTTTCTCCCTATGTATTTCGGATTCTTTCACTATTTCCGCTACCTCTTTTGCAGCTAGGAATATCCCGTCGCCATCAATTATGGGTACACTTATTATTTTTGTAACAATTTTATCTCTTAGCCGGTAGTCTAGGAGATTTTCCTCTAGAAACTCCTGCACTCTGATAGTATTTCCACCAAATACTATTGCGTCGACATTTTCCAGTTGCGGTAAAATGAGTTCATTTACTTCCTTAGCTAAATGTTTGTAAAAATTATGGATTTGCTCCTCTCTTATTCGCTCATATCGCCTTGCACTTTGTCCTCCACGTCTTGTTTTACCAATAACGTAATATTCTCCCTCTTTTAGCACTTCTATATCTTTACCTCTAATAACTCCTATAGCGTAGTTACCTGCTTCTAATAAAACAACAACAATTACATTTTTGGGGATTATCATTTCTTCAAGTGGTTTAAGATCGAACTCCTTCCCGCAGATATAAATAAAGTTCTTAATGGGTAGTGGAGGGACTATCATTTCTTTAACTTGCTCAAATTTTCCAGGCGAAGTTTCATAATATCCGTAGAAAAGGGCGATTCCATTTTCTGGTATTTCCTTAAGTCTTTGAATATCGTTTATCATGGTTAATATGTTATCTTGAACCATTTTTCTATTTGTTTTATCTTTAATATTGCTAGCAGTCATGTATTCTTGCCTTAGAAAGTTTATTACGTCAACTAGACTTTTGTCCGGAGGAATATAAACAGTTGTTAGAGAAGAATGTCTGCCTTTTATTTTTTTAAGTCTTTCAACTATTCTCTTTAATTTCCTTCTTGCGTACTCTGGATCTAAGTCCATAAGAACAGTCATATAAGGTTCACCTTTGAAATCGATATCTTAAGATATTAGGTGTTATTTCGCAAAGCATAAACGTTAAGAAGACTTCGTCGACTAGGTTAAATTACGGTTAACTCTACTTACTTCAATTTGTAAAGTTTACGGTATAAATTGGGAAACTTGGCTTTCAATGGTGAAATAAGGTGAGACTTAAAGAAGAATTCCAAAAGTTTAAGGGTTTCATTTTTGATTGCGATGGTGTAATCTGGAAAGGCGAAACAAAAATAGAGGGAGTAGATGACGTTGTAAGAATTCTTAGAGAAAAAGGGAGAAAAATTGTTTTTCTCACCAATAATTCCACTAAAACGAGAAGGGAATACGCTGAGAAGTTAAAATTATTTGGTATAGAGACTGATATTGATGAAATTGTGACAAGTGGTTATGCAACTGGACAATACCTCATGAGAAAGTATGGAAAGCATCTTAAGCTTTACATTATAGGTGAAAATGGCCTCATAGAAGAAATGAAAGGTTTTGGATTCACCATAGTGCATGAGAAAGATGCTTGGCACTCCAAAATAGATGCTGTCATCGTTGGGCTCGACAGAGAATTAACGTATGAAAAACTGGCCGCAGGAGCGCATGCTATTCTTAACGGTGCAAAATTCATTGCAACCAATGCAGACCCGAACATACCAGCTGAAAAGGGTCTATTACCCGGTGCAGGCGCCATTGTCTCTTTTCTAGAAACTGCAACCCGTATAAAGCCAGAAATAGTTATTGGAAAGCCAAACATTGAAACTATGAACTTTGCCCTAAGAATCCTAGGCACCAGACCTGAAGATGCATTAGTTGTTGGTGATAGAATAGAAACGGATGTAATCGCTGCCAAAAGGGTTGGCTGCAAGTCTCTTATTGTTCTTACAGGTGCTACAACCTTAGAAGAAATTAAAAAGAGCAAAGTTAAACCTGATTTCGTTCTTAGATCTCTATTAGATATGGTTCTTACATCTTCCGTATTGAAGGGTTAAATTTTTAAGAGTTTTTCGAATTTTACTAGTGAATTTATGTTTTGGAGGGATAGTGTTCAAAAGGGTGTTAATAACAGCAGCATTACCTTATGCCAATGGAATTCCCCACCTAGGTCATATGAAGAGTACCTATTTACCTGCTGATATTCTTGCTCGTTTTTACAGGTTAAAAGGTGTTGAAACTCTTTACGTTTGTGCCACTGATGAACATGGCACCCCTATTCAGCTTGCGGCTGAAGAGGCAAAAGAAAATGTTGAAGAATTCGTTAAAAAATATCATGAAATCGACAAAGAGATTTTCAAGTCTCTAAACATACAATTTGATATATTTTATCGAACTCATAGTCCTGAAAACAAAGAATTAACTCAAATGTTTTCGAGATCTTTAAGGGAAAACGGTTACGTTTACGAAAAGACTGTGGAGTTATATTATTGTCCCGTCTGTCGTCGATATTTGCCAGACCGCTACGTTAAGGGCGTTTGTCCAAAGTGTGGAGCAAAAGACCAGTATAGCGATTACTGTGAAAAATGTGGCACAACATTTGAAGTTGGGGAAATATTAAATCCAAAATGTGCAATATGCGGATCCACACCCACTCTTAGAAAAAGTCTACATTTTATATTCAAGCTTTCAGCTTTTTCGAGCTTTCTTGAAAACTGGTTAAAAAATAACAAAGAACTGCAGCCTCAAGTTGTAAATTACGTACTTAGATGGATAAAGGATGGACTGAAGGACTGGGATATAACGAGGGAGAAAGATTATTGGGGATTTGAGCTCCCCTATGAAGACGCTGAAGGAAAAAAGATTTATGTCTGGTTTGACGCTCCAATAGGATATATAGCTTCCACGGTAAAGTGGTGTAAAGAACACAATGATGATTGGGAAAAGTGGTGGAAGGACCCAGAAACAAAAATTATCCATCACATAGGGAAAGACATAGTTTATCATCATTATTTATTTTGGCCTGCAATGCTTAAAGGTGTAAACCTAGGTTTCAATCTCCCTTCAGCTATACCGACTCGAGGGTTCCTCACATTAGAGAAAAAGAAGTTTTCAAAAAGTAGACAATGGTACATATCGGTTGAAGACTTCCTTAAGTATTTTCCTGCCGATTACGCAAGGTTTTACTTAACACTTGCTTCACCCCTATCTTTAGCTGACACCGATTGGAGTTGGAAAGAGTTTAAAGACAAAATTAACAGCGATCTTGTTGGAACAATTGGAAACTTCATACATCGAGTCTTAATCCTCATTTACCGTCATTTTCAAGGTAAAGTCCCAGAACCTTCCGAGTACGGACAAGAAGAAAAGAGACTAGTGAACTTTATCAAGGAAGAAATCAAGAAAATTGAAGAGCTAATGGAAACATACAGGTTAAAGTTAGCTCTTGAAGCTATCATAAACTTAGCTAGAGAAGGAAATAAATATTTAAATCTTAAAGAGCCATGGAAAACCATTAAAAGTAGTGAAGAAGATGCTAGAACTACATTGTATGTGGCTGTTCAACTTGTAAAAACCTTAGCAATATTACTGCTTCCATTCATACCTGAATCAGCAAAAAAGATTTTAAACTATTTAAATATAGGAGATCGATATTGGGACTATTTAAAAACAATCGACATTCCACCTAATCATTTAATCAAGAAACCGGAGCCTGCGTTTCGAAAAGTTTCGGACAGAGAAGTTGAAGAAGTGACTAAATTATTAAAGTTAAACTAGTGAATGTTCTTCTAAATTCATAAAATTTTACGTTTATTTGGAGATGAAAATAATGCGTAGATGGCTTGTGTGCTCGGCTTGGCCATATATAAATTATGTGCCTCATTTAGGAACCATGATTGGTTCAGTGTTATCAGCTGACGTTTTTGCTAGATATCTTAGACTTCGAGGTGATGAAGTAGTTTTTGTTTCCGGATCTGATGAACATGGTACCCCAATCGAAGTTGAAGCAATTAAGAGGGGGGTTTCTCCACGTGAACTTACGGATGAAATGCATCAGAAAGTAAAAAGAATATTTGACAAGTGGGGGATAACCTTTGATAATTACACTCGAACTGAAAGCCCAGTACATAAGGAATTTGTCCAGAAGTTTTATAAGAAAGTCTACGAAAACGGCCATATATTTTCTAAGGAAATAGAGATGCTTTATTGCCCCAAGTGCAAAAGATTTTTACCCGATAGATTTGTTGAAGGCATTTGCCCTTATTGTGGTTACGAGAACGCTAGAGGGGATCAATGCGAAAATTGTGGGAGACTTTTAGATCCTATAGAATTAAAGTCTCCTCGATGCGCAGTATGCGGCTCTACTCCAGAGATCAAGAATACGACGCATTGGTTTTTTGATCTGCCGAAATTTGAGGACGATCTAAGAAAATATGTGGAAAACAATAAACAGTTACCAGAAAACGCTAGAAATTTTAGCTTAAATTTATTAAAAGAGGGGTTAAGACCGAGATCGCTTACGAGAGATAATGAATGGGGTATACCTGCTCCGTTTCCAGGCGCTGAGAAAAAGACGATTTACGTTTGGATGGAAGCTGTTTTAGGATATATATCTGCAACAATAGAGTGGGCAAAAAACTTAGGGAAACCCGACGAGTGGAAAAAGTACTGGTTTGATTCGGGAACAAGAAGCGTGTATTTTATAGCAAAGGATAACATACCGTTTCACGTATTAATTTTACCAGCTCTGTTAATGGCAAGCGGGGAAAAATATAATTTGCCCTGGAACGTTAACTCTACAGAGTTTCTACTCTTTTTTGGAAAGCCGTTTTCTAAGAGTAGGCGTTGGGGTGTTTGGGTTGATGAGGCTTTAGAAAAATATCCAGTTGACTACTGGAGGTATTATTTGGTATCCATAAGACCTGAAACCAAAGATTCCAGCTTTACGTGGGACGATTTTCAAGCGAAAATCAACAATGAGTTGGTTGATATTTTAGGCAATTTCGTGCATAGAACGCTCATGTTCATTTATAAGCAATTTAACGGAAAGGTGCCTGAGAGACATGAACTTAATGAAATTGATAAGGAACTTGTAG
>CAYYZD010000056.1:0-8686 GCA_964476035.1 uncultured archaeon | reverse complement strand
TTGAAAAATCTGATGTTGTAGGAGCAATATTTGGTCAAACTGAAGGATTATTAGGAGAAGAACTTGATTTAAGGGAACTACAAAAAACGGGTAGAATAGGTAGAATAAGAGTTAATTTGGAAACTAGAGGAGGAAAATCAGCTGGAACCATAATAGTTCCTTCTAGTCTAGATAGAGTTGAAACCGCCATTTTAGCTGCTACGCTTGAAACCGTAGATAGAGTTGGTCCCTGTACAGCTAGAGTTACCCTAGAAAAAATCGAGGATGTACGTGAAGAAAAAAGAAAGAGAATTATAGAGAGAGCTGTAGAAATTTTAAGGAAATGGGAAGAGGAAGTAGTTCCCGAAAGTCAAGAAATTACGGAACAGGTTATGAGGGCTGTAAGAACTGGTGAACTTATCAGATACGGTCCCGAAGGTTTACCAGCTGGACCAAACATCGACGATGCAGATACAATCATAGTTGTTGAGGGAAGAGCGGATGTCATTAATCTTCTTAAACACGGGTTTAGAAATGTTATAGCTGTGGAAGGAACAAACATTCCAAAGACGATTATTGAATTAAGTCGGAAGAAAAATATCATAGCTTTTGTTGATGGAGATAGAGGAGGAGAACTTATACTTAAGGAACTTTTGCAAGTAGCTGACATAGATTATATTGCAAGAGCTCCTCCGGGACGAGAAGTAGAGGAGTTAACTAGGAAGGAAATAGTTAAAGCGTTAAGAAGTAAGCTTCCGGTTGAGCAATTTACAGTAGAGAGAAAACGGGAGGAACTAAAGAAAATTCAGCCTGTTAAATTAAAAATTGAAGAATCGAAAGCTGTTAAGGAACAAATTAAAATAAGGGTACCTGAAGCAGTGCTGAAGGGAATAGAGGAAGTACGTGGAAAGGGTGAAGCAATAATATATGGAAATGATTTTGAAATTGTAAAGAAGACTTCAGTTGGTAAATTGGCTGAGACACTTCAAAAATTGGACAACGTAAGAGCAATAGTTTTTGATGGCGTCATTACTCAGAGACTTGTGGATGTTGCTGGTGAAAAGGAAGTCGAATACATCATTGGCGCAGTTAAAAGGGATGTCACTAAATGTCCAGTTGATCTCTCTGTTCTCACTTTTGACGATATAAGTTAAATATCGAGTTTACGCAGCCTTAAAGAAGGATTCAAGTGTTCCTCTTCTACCTACGCTTTTTCTTTTGATTATTTCTTTATTCATTTCGTTTATGAGTTTTAGTTCAGTCCCCTTTGGTATAACTCCAGATGCTGCCACTGTATGGCCGTCAGCAAAACCCGAGAATTTTTTACAAGCCTCTATTAAAATCACATTGACTGGAGCTGCCTCACTCCTTTCAATTTTTTGTTTTAGAAGTGGGGGAGCTCTGATAGATACTTTTACGAAATCTCCCTTTAGTTCTCCATATCCTGGTATTTGTGGCTGCATGTTCATAAATCCCACAAGATACTTGTCTTGTTTTATCCATCTTTGGTAACTTAGGTAAGAACAAAACGTGCCAATTACTTTAACTCCCATTCCTTTAAATTCGTCTCCAGCATGGAAATATTGAATATCACCAAGTTCCTTAAGTCCTCTAATTCTTAATCTGCTTAGGAGCTTTTTATTCACTTGTTTGCGCTCATTCTCCAGTTCTTTGATTTTATTCAATATTTCTGTGGTTACTCCCTGAAGACATGCCTTTACTGCAGTTTCAGGCCCGCCTCTATAGTATCCAACTGATCCAAGTATAGTTAATTTTTTTGATAGATCTACGTGTGTGTAGGTACCTCCATTAAGCTTTATTGAATATAACTCCTTCTTTCCCCTCTTCAAGACCGTTACCCTTCCTTGTTTGACCGCATCGTTGAGCGGAATTTTATTTAACCCAGACAAATTACCTGGTATTTCGGCGCTTCCAATTATGGCCAAGTGAGCTAGCTTCACAACGGATTGATCTAAGCATTTTGCAAAGAGATAAGTGGTAGTGGCACCTGAAACATCTTTTTCTCCACTAAACCCATAGAGTTCTGGATCTAGATTATAAATAAGTGGATCGCTGGAAGGTACTGCATCGTGATGATCTAATATGATTGTTAAATTACGACCCTTATTTATCTTCGATAAAAATTCTGTATGGGCTGCTGCAATATCCACATAGAAAAAAATTCTACCATTCTTTGCATGTAAATCTTGAATAACCTGAGGATAGAGTTTTTCTAGGCAGACCATGTTTGCATCTATACCTATGCCTTTTAGACTTTCTTTGAGGATTGCAGCTGAAGTTATTCCGTCAGCATCGTCATGATAGATAAGAAAAGTCTCTTTGTTGAGGTTTTTTCTTAAAATTTCTATTGCTTTTTTAACATCTTCTACAAATTTGTTAAATTTTCCTTTATCATACGACATTTGTTTAAATCCTCTATCTTATTTTTTCATGAAATCGAAAAGTGATACTTGTCTCTCTCCCGTTTTCAATCTTTTTTCATCATACCCAAAGCCTTCAAGTATTCTAAGTGCTGCTGGTATTATTTGTTTATTTATATAGTATTCTATGTCAATGTCATCGTAACTTGCCATGCTATAGGGTACAGCTTTATCCGCTAATTTCCCTTCACCCCTAGCTATAACATATCCTATCTTATCTCCAACTTCCAGGGTTCCCCCAGCTTCTAAAAGTTTTTTAGCTGCTGTAACATGCGCTGCTTCTACCTTATACTCTTCAAGCTTTCTAGTTAATGTTTTCCAAATAATTAGTTGTTCGTAGGGAACCTTTTTCTCTCTTAATTGTTTAATTACATCTCTTACATAGTTGGCTGCTTTTTCTGGCGATTTTTCTTTTAAAACGATTTCTATAACTTTTTCTTGAACTTCTCTGGCTATCTCGCTCCAATCTCCTCTAACAACCTCCAAACCGACAGCATCTATTCTTCCATCTTTTAGGAGGCCAACATATCGTTTTTTAGCTTCAGTAAAGAATACGCGTTCATAGATTTTGTCTGGCTTAATGTCTAAACCTAATTCCTTTTCAACTGTTTTTTCAAATTCTTTTATCTTATCTGGCTCGTATTTTAAGAATACACTGTCCGTGTCTCCATATATTACTGTGAGCCCTATTTTTTTGGCTATTTCTATAGTTTTCTTTATAGTTTCCCTTCCCCAGGCTGTGGTGGCTTCTGCTACGGGCTTAATGTACCACCTGGCTCCAATCCATCCAGCGTAACCATAGGTTGCGTTTGCAATGACTTTTATAGCTCGTTGACGATTATCAAGCAGTTTATACTCCAAGCTTCGTGGATCAAGTTGTTTCATTTTTTGTCTGATTTCCTCTCTTGCCTTTAGAAGTTTTGTGAGCGCGCGTTTGTATAGTCCGGGTGGTTCTTTTAAGAAGCGATGATTAACCTCTGGTGCAACGTAAACCTCCTCCGGCGAAATATCTTCATTCGGTGGAACATATGTGTCAGGAGAGACATTGTACCTTATCATGAGGTTTGGATAAAGTGCGCTAAAGTCATAAACTATAACATTTTCATGAATCCCCATTTTGGGTTTTAAAACTAAACCACCTTTGTATGGTATGTGTTTCCGTTCTATGCGGTTAGGCGCTAGTTCACCGTCTAGATAAGCATGTCTCATTAGATGCCATTCAACTCGAAATCCTACCGCTGCAGCTAATACTTGATCTAATGGCAATCCTACGATAGATGACAGTTGCATAGCAAAGGGTAGAGCCTCTTCAGCTATCCCAAAAGTACTTTCTGCATCTTCCATGGCGTATTTTAATAGTTCTTTCCTTTTTTCTTCGTCATCCCAGTATTCAGCGATTTTCAGCTTATTTATGATCGTTCTTTCCTCCGTCTTCATAACGCCTAGGTATTCAGCGACATTTTCTAGAGTTTTAACCTTTACTTCATAGAGTTCTTCAGCATAGTCCAATAGATCTATATTTGCTCTACCAGCGATGGAAATATGGCCATAGACAGAGGTATGAGGTTCTCCTCGATTTCTTCCAATGTCTAGTTTTATACCAAGCCGTGTTGCTCTTTCCATAAGATAAGGCCAGTCAAAACGATTGGAGTTGTATCCCACAATAATATCTGGATCAAATTCCTCAACAAAATTCACAAATTCTGTAATTAGGTTATTGTCCCTGTGGTTATCCGCTAGGAATTGTTTTTTCACGCCACTACTTGTAACCACTGATATTATAATTACCGGGTCTCTGTCGGGTATTGGTACGCCTTTTGGATTATAACACTCTATATCAAATGCTAGTATTCTCAGCTCAGGAAAAAACGTTTCTTCAGTGGGCGTTGGAGAGGTCTTTGCGATATATATTTTGTCTATTTGGTATCTTTTATCATTAGGAATCTCCTCTACGTCAACTAGATGCCATCCACATGGTATTAATTGATTATCAATAAGATAACGAATGGAATATCGAATGTCCGCCTCCAGATATGAATCTATATCACGTATTTTTATAACAGCATCACGATATCCTGGTACGTCCTTTGGGTTTTGACACATGAGACGTAAAGCTATTAGAGGTTTCCCGAAGAATCTTCTCTCCACTTTTTCTATTTTTAGAATTGGTGACTTAGGATTGGATAGTTTTTTTATCTGCTGAATTAGCATATTGGTATCAGCGTCTTCTCGCGGGATTGCATAAAAATACGGCCGAAAAACGTTGTCTATTATCAATATACGGTTTCCTTTTTCATCAATTCCCCATAATTCAACTCGTGGCTTCCCTTTTTCAATAGTGTAGGCTATGTCCAAAAGCCAAAATTTGATTTTCATGGCTTATCCTCTTTACAACATCTCTAAATTTAAAATGTTTAATTACTTCCCTTAAAAATATCGCATATTAAAGGTGTTGAAGAAGCTTAATTATATAGGAATTTATAGTCGTTTTTCCATAAGAAAAGCATCCTCTCCATTACTATAGTAGTTTTTAATACGGCTGATAGTCATAAACCCCATTTTCTTATAAAAGAGCTGTGCATCCGTATTTGAAACTGCAACTTCCAGCCTTACTGTTTTTATGTTCATTTCTTTGAATTTTTTAATCAGAACTTTCATTAAACATTTCCCTACACCTTCCCTCCTATGTTGGGCATCTACAGCAATGGAAACTACATGCCCATGATTACCCCTTACGTCTCCTATTACATATCCAACCAACTTCCCATCTACTTCTGCAACATAAAAATACTCTTTGTTAAACCAAAATAGCGTCTGAAGAGTAAAAAAGGAATAAGGAGTTTTAAACGACTTCACCTCTATTTCATAAATTCGTTGCAAGTCTGTTTTTCGTACCAAACGTATAAATATACTTTTAGATATATCTTGTTTGGCGTTTTCGTCAAATTCCACGCTTCTCAGCCTCAATTATTGCCATCCATTCGCATGCCTCTAAATAATGGTAAGCAGTTATTGTTATCTTTAATTTATTGTAGATAAAATATATGAGCGTGCTATCTATGAGAATTGCGTATGAAAATTTAAAAAGAGGCGAAATTACACTTATTCCCGAAAATTTAGATGACTTATGGCATCTTTATAATATTATCACTCCAGGCGATCTTGTTTACGCAAAAACTCTTCGAAAAATTGAAAGAGGCGAGGAGGTAAAAAGAAGAAAAAAGGCCGAGAAAAAACTTATTTATTTAGGTTTAAGGGTTGAAAGCGTAGATTTTCACGAATTTACAAATAGGCTGAGAATTAAGGGAATTATTGTAGAAGCCCCCGATAATATAGGAGCACTAGGATCCTACCATACTATTAACGTTAATGTTGGGACTCAAATAAAAATAATTAAAGAAGAATGGCCTACTTTTATATTAAAAAGAATTCAGGAAGCTGTGGAAAGCGCAAGAAGACCAAAAGCTCTTGTGATAGCCATAGAAGAAGGTGAAGCAACTATAGCGGTAGTTGGCGACTATGATCTTACAATCGTAGCTCAAATTATTCAAAGTATTCCAGGCAAGAGATTAGACTCGAAATATCACGATGAGGCAGTTAAGAAGTTTTTTAGTGATGTTTTTAAAGTTGTAGAAGAAAACGTTAGAAAAGTTGACGATTTTTCGGTAATTGTGGTGGCTGGCCCTGGATTTGTAAAAGATCACTTTTTTGAATACCTCGTTTCAAAGGCGCCCGAGCTTTCAGGTAAGGTAGTTTTAGACAGTGCCAGTAGTGGTGGTGAAAACGCTGTTTACGAGGTTCTTCGTAGGGGTGTTATTTCAAAAGCTGCTGAGAAAATACGTGTTGAAGAGGAACTTGAGCTCATAGAGGAATTTTTGAAAAGGCTAGGGCAAGAACGTGGTACCGTGGTTTATGGAATGGAGAATGTAGAAAAAGCTGTAAATCTGGGAGCAGTAGATACCATATTAGTAACCGATAAAAGACTTAGAGAATCGTCGAAGGAAGAAAGGAAAAAACTCGATGAAATGTTAAGAGAAACAGAAAGAAAGAGGGGGAAAGTTATGATTTTCACAACAAGTACTCCGGCGGGTAAACAATTAGAAAATTTTGGTGGAATAGCAGCTCTACTCAGATATAGGATTCCAAGTAATTAAAACAGGCAGTTGTATGGGATTATAGAGGCGTATACGATATTCTAATTCTGTCGGCTGTTGGATATTCTTCGACAACACCGACTTCGGCTTGGAATCTATGTTTTAATTCTTTTGCTAATTCTTCAACAATGTACCAAGCCGTCTCAATTACCATATTTTTCTCATTTATATGTAATAGTTTTGGAGGAACTCCGTATCGCCTTATTAGAACAAGTTTTAATCGTTTTAAGTCATTTAACTTCTTGTTTGGTAATTGAATTATTCCTTTGACAAGCAAGCCCTCTTCTGTAATTTCTTCGTACGGTTTAGCTACTATTTTTGCTCTCCTTAAAAGCCTATTCTTAAGTTGAACGCTATCTTTAAGACTTGATGGGCAATAGTGTATTGTTATTTTTAAGTTTCTTGCGGCCCATTTTAGAACGTTAATTGCTGTTTCCTCACTTCCTTCGGCTGCTGCTAATGTACCACTTTTAGGTTTAATGTTTCGTTTCCTAAGTTCTTGAGCATTTGTTTCGCTAAATTCTAATTCATTCAAATTAAGAAAGGATGCTCCAATATCATCGAGGTATTTTGCGAAAATTTTAATCCCATCAGCTTTTCCGGGTATTGCAGGAATTTCAGCTCCTACATCCATATCTGTGTCTATTGCCCATTCTATCTTCCTCCAGTCACTTTTACTGGGGTGAAAACGTATTTCATCCAGCCCTACTTCGGAAAGATCACGTAAGAGTTTCTTAGTAACTGTCCTTCCACTAGTGTATAAGTGAAGATGAAAATTCGACCCGAAAATCTTTTTGAGTAATTTAATATACCTGATGGTTCTTTCTGGCTTTACTAGCGGATCCCCTCCAGTTATTCCTGCTCCAAGCGCATCCATTAATCTAGCTTCTTTGATTATGTCTTCTTCGTCTCTTACTTCCAGTTCGTTGGCGAATGTTACATCTTTCCATCGCCTTGTCTCTGATAGTGGACAGTAGAAGCATCTTCTGGGACATAGACCTGTTACAAAGAGAACTAGCTTGGCTCCTTCCATACATAGCTCACAACCGCGTGGAAGTTTCCCCACAACTAAAGACTTACCTATGGTTTCCCTTATTTTACGCATCCGCTATTTCACTCCTTAATCCTCTAAAATTCTTCTCCGAACAATAGGGTCTCTATCAGCAATTTTTTTCAAAACTTCACCAAAAGTTTCATGTGATAGCAGTTCTCTTTTTAAGTATATTCCGGTTCTCCCTATTCTGTCTCTTCTTAGTAGAATACTTACTCTTTCCTCGACTACATCGATACTGACTCCCAAAATTTTTGCTACTTCATGTTCTCTGCCGATAATAGAACTTTCAAGGTGCCCTCTTGATGTAGGTTCGATAAGTATTAAACGTTTGTCGACACCTGGAACTCTAATGTTCTTTTTTAGTTCACTTATAGTTACTAGTCCACCAAACTTATAAAATTCCCATTCTCTTTCCCTAAGCTTGACTAGAGGAAACGTCACCACGGTTTTTTCGTCTAAATAAATGTGAGCCTTTAGGGAATGCCACGGGGTGGCTTGGATTATTTGTCGAGAGTAGAAGCTAAACCCAGCACTATGTAGTACTGATTCCACTTGAAAGGGCGACACTGTTTGGAGTATAACTATGTCTATATCGCTTTGAAGTGTAACATCTCCTCTTGCAACACTGCCATGAGTTATTGCTCGAATACCATGTCTCTCAAGTAATTCCATTATTCTTAGAGCCTTATCTCTGAATTTCTTTAGGAGTTCCCATCTCTCCTTTGTGTAAATTACTTCTATCTTATCTCTTACTTTAATTGGTTTTTTCGCCATTTAGTTTGTGACCTCGCATATCTTCCTTAATCCGAGGAAATTTTACTAAACTTTTCTGGATGCTTACATTTCATTGAAAAATTTACTTTAAATTATCGTTAACGTTCCTGTAGCTAAATTTCGATAAAAAATTTTCTTTATTTAATGTTATAAAGACAAAAACTTTTTAGGTGTAAATTTATTTGACGTGTTGGGATAAACTATGGCTTCACCAATTGTGATTTTATTAGTTTTCTGGCTTATGATTACACTTATTGGTCGATACTTAAACCTTGAGAAATATG
>CAYYZD010000055.1:0-8695 GCA_964476035.1 uncultured archaeon | reverse complement strand
TACGTGTTTCCACGTTACCTTTTCTATGCCATCTTCTTTACAACAAGTCTCATAACATACCTGTTAGTTTATCCCTTAACGCTATCTATACACAACATTGCTGCCATATTGTTTGGATTGCTAGCCTCTCTCATTACCTGGTTTGAAACTTATAGGTGCTGGCGTCAAAAACCGTTCTAATAATGTGTCTAAAAATTAGAACGCATGTACTAAAAAATAGAATTAATTACTTCATCATCAGAGTAATCACGTAAATTTGAGGTGTATGATGTGAAAAAACTCTTCATCTACATAATCACAGGAATAGTACTGGGTGTATTAGTAGCTTTCATACCTTTAACATTGCATAACAGTTTAATGGCACCAGCCGAAAGACCGAAAAGCTACAGTTATGAACATCTAGGAGAAAGAGAATTTGAGGAAGCAGGGATGGAGAAAATGCAGGTCTTACCGTTATTTTCATTTATATTAAGCGAAGTTTTCGTACTGATTGTTCCAGCCTTGATCGTTGCCTTCATCATTTATCATTTTTTAGTTAAGAGAAGTAAAACATTGAAACTTGAGGTGTGAAGGTGAAAAATGCTTAAAAGACGGAAATTGACGATAGATATTCTTTTAATTTTACTATTGCTTTTTTGTATGTTAAATCTCCCAGAAGAAAGATTTTTGAATTTCTTTCATTAGCAACGTTCGCATGTGCAATTATTTTAAGTGTTGCAGGTATCATAGTAACATTGTTTATGATTGTCTCGGTTTCTTTTACTTTCTTCATATAAATATTAGTAAAGAGGATGGGGAAAGTTACGTTAGGCTTGCTAGTCTTCCATTCCTTAGCTCATATATTTTGTCGAAGTCTTTTGTGATGTTCAGGTCATGTGTTGCAACTATTACTGTTGTGTTTCTTTCTTTGCGTAGTTTTTGTAGTAGTTCTATGATGTTCATTTTGTTTTCGTAGTCTAGTTGTGCGGTTGGTTCATCTGCTAGTATGATTGAAGAGTTGTTTGCAAATGCTCTTGCAATGGCAACTCTCTGGGCTTCTCCCATGCTTAACTCATGTATTTTACTGTTAATTTTGTTGTCAAGTTTAACTGCTTTAAGTAGTTGTATTGCTCTTTTCCTTTGTTCTTTTGAAGGGATACCTGCTAGTGCCATGGGTAGTTCAACGTTTTCAAGAGCTGTTAAACTTGAAATTAGGTTGAAATTTTGGAAAATGAAGCCTATTTTGTGGAGTCTTATCTTACGTTTTTCTTTGTCGCTTAGGTTTGCTGCATTTTTTCCATTTATGTAAAGTTCTCCTGAGGTTGGGTTATCCAATAAGCCTAAGATGTTGAGTAATGTTGTTTTACCAGAGCCTGAGGGCCCGACTATAGCTATTAGTTCTCCTTCTTCAACTTGAAGATTAATTTCTTCAAGTACTTTTATTGTGGATTGGCTAGATTTATAGTATTTTTTCAGTTTTATGGCTTTTATTATCATATTTCCTCCCTTAAAATGTTGATGGCTCCTTTTCTTAACATTCCAAATGCTAGAATTAGTCCAAGTAGGGTTCCCATCGCTAGTAAGGAGATAAAAACATCGAGTAACATTGGGAAGTTTATTACTATCCATAGGTGTTCAAGTAGTATTTTTGGTGCGATTTTACCTAGCCATCTTAGCATTATGAAGCTTGATAATAGGCCTAGCACTGTGCCTATTGCTCCGCCGATTAAACAAAGAAAGACTACTTCTAAGACTATTATGGTTATTAGTTGGTGTTTTGCTGCCCCGATACTGTTTATTATTGCTATTTCTCGTCTTCTTTCATAAACGTTAATAAGTGAGAGTACGATTATGAAAAAGCTTCCTATGATGAAGGAAAATATTTCAATGGCTGTACTCCATTTTCTAAAGTCGTTTAATAGCGGCTGTGTGAATTGATTTCTTTCATTTGTTGTTAGCGCATCAACGTTTGCAATTTTTTCTTCAATTCTTTCTGCTAATTCTTCCTCAGATACGCCTTCGATGGGTTCTACGATAAACATGTGAACGATTCCGCAGTAGCCGTACACTTCTTGAGCAACTTTTAGAGGCATTATAATCATATAACTTAAAACTGAGGAAAGACCTGGGCTTAATATACCGACAACGGTGAAATTTACTCCACGAATAGTTATTTTGGAACCTACAGTTAAATTATTTCTCTCCGCAAGGTATCTTCCAATTACAACCTCTTTAGAATTGTTTTCTGGCCATCTTCCACCCTTATCTGGCTCTATTGGTCCAGTCAGAACGTTCCATTTTCCGCACGGTATCCCAACCGTTATGTTTGTGGGTAAGAACCTCTTCTTGGGAGATATGCTATAAACAAATATTGCAGGCACAGCTGTTTTTACTCCCTCAACTTCTTCTATTTGAACGCCAACTTTCTCTAGTAGCGCGCTTCCTATCGGGGCTATTTGAATGAAATAGCTGTTTTTAGAGACAACTACGATTTTACCTTGATAGAATAGGTTTGAATTTTCAATAAAATACATGGTAAAGTTTACAGTTGAACTAACTGAGACAATAAGCATTATGCAGAGGGAAAATCCTGTTAAACAAAGTATTGTTCTAGCTCTTTTTCTAAAAATATTTTTAATACACATCGTGAAAATGTGCATATTGCAATTCCACTCCACTATTGACTGAGATCGCTTTATCAAACAAATAATTAATAATTCGTAATATTTTCAGTCGGTTTATATAATAAAAAAGAAAAATAAATTTATTTTACTTCCTCTTTTTGAGAAGGGTTGCTGCACCGACTATTATCAACAGCAGGACGACGACACCGCCAATTATTACGAAAAGGTATCTTTCTACTGGTGTTGTGAACTCAACGTAAATTATAACTTCACTGAAGTGCACCGTAACCATTATTATGTATTCTGTTTCTGTTTCAATTATGGTTGCCGGAACCTGTTCATCTCCTACATAAACAGTGAGCTGAGCACCTTCTGGAACAACATCTTTTGGAATTGTTATGTTTACAGTAGCCACCGTTCCTGGAGGCCCACTGACTACGAACTTCAATCCTTTAGTTGTTCCTAGCGTTGTATATCCTGTTTCGTAGCTTACGTTGACTACTGTAACTCCTGAAACGTTTGCTACTACTTCGATTTCGGTTTCTTGGCCTGCAATTACTATTGGGAAGACTACTTGTCGAGATTCAAATAGTATGTTTCCAAGTTTTGCCATGACGAAATCTTCTGCTGTCATGTTCCATATTGCGTAGCGATCAGTTTGTTCCATGGGCTCTGGTACGTCTTCTGGTACGTGTAAGTACACTTGATGGGTTTCGTTTTCTGCACCGACTATTTTCAGTGTGGCTGTCCCTGCATATTCTGAATCGTTTAGAGCCTCGAAGAGTAATGGAAATCTGAAGAATGTTGCGTTTCCAACCGTTTCGGTTTCTATTCTCTTTATAATGATCTCCCCGGTAAGGCCAGTAGTTGTTGATTGATGCATTTCAAGCTTTATGTGCTCAGGTTTAATGTCCGTCTTATCTAAGAATTGATACCACACTTCTTCAGTAACATTTGGATCCATTTCAGCAATAAAGTCAAGCCATGTATCTTTTGCTTCAGCAAGTGCTTCATCCATGTTTCCACCAATTTCAAATTCACATTCTGTACTGAATTGACTATTGGCGTAGCTGATTTGGAAGGAGAATTCCTCGATTTCTATTTCACTTAAGGCTTCCAGAATATCACTTTCAAGTTCAATGATGTCTTCAAACGGTGGCATTTCCTCTGGAGGCATAAACTTCTCTAAAAATTCCTTTAGATCGAGGAAGGCCTCTGTTTCATTGCCTTGAAAGACTAGCTGGAGATCAAGGGACGTGAGCGCGAAGAATTCAGCATTGGTAAAGGTAAATTCTCCGTTGGTCCTAAAGGTCCACTTGTCTCCGGAATCGTTGAGCAAAATGCTTAAGGTAACTTCTGAGGGTGCTCCGTTATCGAATTTAGCAAAGAATTCAAACTGAAGTTTTGAATTGCCGTGACCTTCCCATAGTCCGACTATTGTTATGTTTTGCATGACATTACTAGCATTGAAGAAGGCGGTTACATTTGTAAGTCCACTAAATTCACCGAAAATAAAGTCTTCCTCTGTCGTTACATTGATACAGGCAAAAACTTTACCATATTCGACCTCTTCGTCTACAATTTCAACTGTACAGTTGTCAATCTCCGTATTCAGCATATCTACAAAGTCAACTATGAGGTTTAAAAATTCATCAGGCGACATTTCAAGTACTTCTGATGGGAATTGCTCTGGAATACCAGTTGTTTCATTCATTATTAAAGGTAGAAGTGTGTCCTCTAGTTGAACTCTAAGTGATTTTTCGGTTTCACTTATGTTAAGCCAGAAGTATACTGCGGCGATGGGTATGCTTCCAAGGAAATGTATGACGCCCTCGCTTACGAGTTTGCCGTCTACGTATGTTCCATTTATACTTAAGCTACTTATGTTTTTGAATGGGCCGAGATCTGCTTCTTCAGGTGGGACTATTGTTGCTTCTGCTGACCCACTATATGTTTCGTTTTGTTTGAGTAGTTCGAAGAGCATGTCTACCGTTGTGTTATCTGGTGTTGGTGTTTCCTCATGAAACATCTGGAGTTCAATTGTTTGATCGGGATATACTATGAGTGTTAGGTTGTCATTGGTCTGTCCTTCTTCCTCTGTCTTTAAATTCACTGGTGTCTGTGTGGTGATTTTGGCTGTATATGCTGTACTAATCAGCGATACGAAAAACAGTATAACAAATAATGTAGATACGTATTTTCTCATTCCTAAGATCTCTCCACGGTGCGAAACTTATTTTTATAATATGTGTTACAACTTATAATGAATATTTATATATAAAGGTTGTTATCAACCTTATTTTTATTCCACATACTTTACTTCCTTAAAGTAATATTCGAACTAAAAAGGCAAAAGGAATACGATTTACGTCAACTAACATTACTATATTTTCATACTACGTCAATCACTATAACCTAACAAGTAGTTGGTAGACCACATGTAAGTAGGAACCATATGTAGGAAACTCAACTTTGCGGCCTGTCAAATGTTTTAAGCCGGGGAGTTATTTCTTGATTACATTTATAAATTTGTAGAAGTGTAAAAGTTGCGTGATAATTCCTTGCCATTCAGCGCACGGTGACTGTGATGAAAAGGAATATTGTCATCCTTAGCTTAATAGCCTTCGTTGTTAATCTAGGTTTTGGGGCAATAATGCCTATAATGCCGTTCCTACTTCTTAGTTTAGAAGGCATTATAACAGAGATTCCTGAGAAACTAGGGAGCATTGAGGGTGCTGAGATGTATGCTTTTCAATTTGGGCTTATGACTTCTTCCTTCATGCTTACGAGAGCTTTTTTAGCTACATATTTTGGGAAACTAAGCGATAAAATTGGTAGAAAACCCCTTATAATCGCCGGATTAATGATTTACACTCTTCTCTCATATATTTATACTCTTGCTCAAAATTGGGTGCACCTTGTTTTAACTAGAGCTGTTCAAGGTGTTGCTTCCGCTATGGTTTGGCCGGTTGCAGAAGCTCTCTTGGTAGACACTGTGGGTATCGAAGAGCGTGGAAAGTATATGGGGTGGTATATGACTCTCTCAAATTTGGGTTTTATTGTTGGTCCTTCTATTGGAGCTTACTTATATAAGTTGGGTGTTTACTTTTTTAATTTAGGTGTTCCTGAATGCTTTGTATTTCCATTTTATCTTCTAACTGTACTTGCTGGTGCTACGTCAATTTTAGCTTTTGCCGCACGGGAAGTCGTAGTATCAGGGGAATCTGGAACTATAGATGCAAAAATAGATTGTGGAAGTGAGGTTTTTAAGGTTCCTAAGAAAATTAGAAGGTCTTTGTACACGATTTATTTTATGGGTTTTGCTAATGGTATTGCGATGGGGCTTGTTTTTCCAATAGTAAGTCTTTTCATTATGCAATATGTTACTACTGATCCTGCTGCTCAAGGTATTATTAGCACTGTTTCAGGTTTTGTTGGTTTTCTTGCAAACTATCCTGCTGGAATCGCTTCAGATAAGAGGGGTAGAAAACCTGTTGTAATTACTGGTCAACTGATTTCTAGAACATCCACCCTACTGTTACCTTTTTCTAAGAAAGTTAGCGATCTTATCATTATTAGTTCTGTTAGAAGCGCTGCATTTAATGCTTCGTCTCCGGCTATGAGAGCTTTGCAGGCAGATTTAGCACCGAAACAGATTAGGGGGAAAATTTTCGGAACCGTGCAATCCTTCTTTAATTTTGGTGCAGTTATAGGCCCGTTGCTCGGATCAAAGATCTACGAGTTGTCTTTTAGCTTGACCATTAACCTCTTTGGCTTAATATTGCCTGGAGTTTCTATATCCTTTTGGATAAGCTCTTTTATTGGCTTTATAACTCTTGTAGCGTTCATTCTACTTGTTGAAGAACCAAGGAGAAACGTTAAAGACTAAGTAGCAACGTGTAAAATATTATAACACTAAGCTCCAAAATTATAATTATTAATAATACAAGAGAATGGCTAAAATTAATCATATTAACCTAGGTGAGAAGTAAGGCAGTTTGTTCTCGGAGGGTCTCAAATGGAGAGGAACATGGAATTTTACTTTTTGGTGGGTGTGGTTGCCCTCTCCGCCGCCGTAGTGATATACCTTACCATGGTTGTTCTTAAGATCGGGAAAATATATTCAGTCATCGCTAGCATCATAGGCTCCATCGTCGTGGCTCTCTACAATTTACTAGGCAAAGAAGATTAACAAAATATATTTCTTTCCTTATAGCTATCCTTCTAGTTTTAAATCGAAAAATTAACAAGACACATAAGAGTACATTTAAATGATAAAGTGAATAGATATGTGGATCCCAGATAATCCAAAAATAAAGCTTTACAACTATTTATTGGATCTAGTGGATACTAAAGATGGTAAAGAAGCTTCTATTTACATAAGAAATGCTAAACCATTCATTGAAGAAATATGGAATGAGATAATAAAGAACGTTAGAAGAACGTTTAGGGTAAGAGAAACGATCCCTAAATTGTTGGGTATAAGTTATGGTGTATTTTATGCTTATAAGAATGGTAGAAAATCTATACCAATTCAGAAGCTCTATAAATTGATCTTAGTTTGGAAAAACTACTGCAAAAAATCGGAAAAAGAAGTGAAGGACAAATGGAACCAAATCTTCAATAGTGAACTAGAGTTTTGTAGTCGAAACAGAGCTCAGATAGTAAAATTGCTAAAGGAAATAACGCCTAAATTATCCTATTTGATGGGTTGGCTATGCGGTGATGGCCATTTTCGTTCGACTGGAGGACAGTATCTTATAAAAATCAGTGAAAAATCCACTAAACAATTAGAAAAAGTTATAAAACCATTAATTTGGGAATTGTTCAATTTAAACGTTAACATTTATAGAAGATATAAAAATGGATATGCGGTACAATTTAGTTCTAAGCCAGTTCTAAGATTTTTAATAAACGTTCTTAAGATTAAAGTTGGCGAAATTCCTGAAATTGTGAACATTTTAGACGAAGATAACAAAAAGTGGTTTCTAAGGGGGATCTTTGATTCTGAAGGATATGTAAATGACGATTATGAACATAATAATCACGTTATTGTGATTTCTCAATCTAAAAAAGCTTTTTTAATGGAGGTATCTGAAATACTTAAAGAAATAGACATAAAGCGCTTTTCAATTGTTTTCCATAAGACATCACTGGGCAAATGGTATTCGTTAAGAATAAGGAAACTTTCCGAACTAGTAAACTTTTCTAAAACTATTGGTTCCTCACATATCGACAAATCGAGAAAACTCCAAAGGTTGGTGATGAAGATTGAAAAAAGTTGGGATCGCTGAATTACCATTACATCACGGGACTTGTCCGCCATGGTTATTTAAGAGGATGGTTAAATTATCGAGAATTATATGTGAAATCATAATTTCTGAGTTCGGTGTAAATGAGTTCCTTATAAGATTATCAGACCCATTCTTTTTCCAATCTTTCGGCTGCGTTCTTGGCTACGATTATCACAGCTCTGGGATAACCACGACCGTCACGGCAGCTCTTAAAGAGGCACTTAATAAAGAAGAATATGGTGTCGCAGTTTGTGGAGGAAAAGGCAAAACTTCATTGAAAACTCCACGAGAAATTGTAAAGATTGGTGAAGCATTCGGCTTCAGTGATGATAAGATAAGGGAGTTGCAGAGGGCTAGTAGGTTGGTTGCTAAAGATGATAATGCTGCTTTGCAGGATGGTTTTCAACTTTACCATCAAAGTATGGTTATTAGAGAAAATGGGGAGTGGACTGTTATTCAACAGGGTATGTGTCCCTTAAGTAAGGAGGCTAGGAGATATCATTGGCTTTCACTAGGTCTTGATAACTTTGTTAATGAGTCGCATACCGCTATTGTTAGTGATGTGGTACGAAGTAGAGTTTTAGATATGACTGCCAAGAAGAGCGAAGAATGTAGAAAAGTTTCTTTGGATTTAGTTAAAGACGATCCTAAAAAGCTGCAAAAAATGTTTCTTAGTGTTATTAGAGATCCTAAGCAAAAAACGCTTTTTGATATGGATAAAACGCGTAGGTTAGTTGATGTTCCCGTTCTTGTTATGCCTAGGAGAATAGATTGGAAAGCCGTTAAGAAGGCTTATGA
>CAYYZD010000054.1:0-8697 GCA_964476035.1 uncultured archaeon | reverse complement strand
AAGAGACGCATCTCAGCTAATTGATGCATTAAGAGGATTTATGAACATAATAAGAATCTATACATGGGAACAATATCGAGAACAGGTGGCAAAAGCTGCTGAGTCAATAATAGGCATACCACCAGATAGTGCAAGAATATCATACTAACTCTAAATCGAACCTAAACCAAAGAATTAGGGTCCTAAAATGTCAAAAGCTCCATATTTTGGAAAAATGAAATTACTGTGGTGTACTTCATGTAATGTACCAATATTAGGCGATAGATGTAACCGTTGTAATGGTTCTCTAGTTCGTGTTCCTATCTCCCCGCCGGGAGATGTAAGACCAGCTTTTAAATGCGATATTAAGCTGATTAAAAAAGTAGTAGATTTTCAATTTGGTGAAGATTTAGGAAACCATGTAATACCAGAAAACAAGATAATATTACTTAATAAAACGTCTTATATCGACCGTATGGATGAAATAATCTTTGATGGAAAAATTATGGGATATATTCGCTTTTCTCCGCCCGATATGAAGTGGGAATTTGTGCCTAAACTTCCAATTGCGCGCCTACTCTGGAAATTTCACTGCAAGAAGTGGATAAAAATAGATAACAGAGCTGCTCAAGCAGTTATTAGTGGAAAGAATCTTTTAGTGCCCGGAATTCTAGATTGCGACAAGGAGATAATAGAGGGAGACCATGTAGTAATTGTTAATGAGCAAGAGGAAGTAGTAGCCGTAGGCACTGCTAAAATGAAAGGAGAAGATATGAAGAAGCGAACAAGGGGACTAGCAGTTAAAATAAGGGAAGCTGAACCTCCATCACAAGATGAGGTTTTACCTGGAGGACAAACTTGGAGAGACGTGATAAATGCCAATATGAAATTTTTAGAAGAACAAGAAAATAAAGCTTTGACGTTTATTAAAAACGTCGTTAAAAGCGTCAATAAACCGGTTACTGTTGCATTTAGTGGTGGAAAAGACAGTTTAGCTACACTAATGTTAGTTCTTAAAGCACTAGGATCAAAGATAAAGGTACTTTTCATAGACACTGGCATAGAGTTTCCTGAGACCGTAAAATATACGTTAAGATTACTCCAATTGTTAGGCTTAGAAGATCACCTACTTATAAAACACGTTAATAACGGTGTTTTTTGGCATGTTGTTAAAAATTTTGGGCCACCTGGCAGAGATTATAGAATATGTTGCAAAACTAATAAATTGGGTCCAACAACGCAGCTAATTAGAGAGTATTTCCCAAATGGTTGCTTATCATTCATTGGACAACGGAAATACGAATCTGAAAAAAGATCTAAGGAACCAAAAATATGGCGGAACCCTTGGGTTCCAGGTCAAATTGGTGCAAGTCCCATTCATGATTGGAACGCACTTCAGATATGGTTATATATTTTTAAAGCACATCTACCGTATAATCCACTCTATGAAGCTGGATTTTTCAGAATAGGATGTTGGGTTTGTCCAGCTTTAAAACTTGCAGAAATAGAAAACATAAAGAAAACTCATCCTTCTCTATGGGAAAAATGGGAGAAAGAATTAGAAAAATGGAGGAAAACATATAACCTTCCGAAAGAATGGGTAACGTATGGATTTTGGAGATGGCGAAAACTTTCAAAAAGTCAGGAAGAATTAGCAAAGACTTTAGGTTTAGCCCAAGTTATTCACAAGCTAAAAGACGTTCCAGGGAAACTGAAATGTACATTAATCTATGAAGGAGAAATATGTAGTGTAAACGCTACAGAGAGTCTTATTAAAGCTACGTTAAACACTTACATAGATTTAGATAGGACTTCAAATTTCTTATCGATATTAGGAAAAATCAAAATCAGTAAGAAACTTGGCTTTATTTATCTAAGGAGCAAAGACTTTACCTGCAAGATATTTCAAACGGGTCGTTTCCTAGTCAGGGCAAGAGATAACAAGAAATTTTCTAAGAAAATTATTGAAAAAGTATTTAAAACCATCGTTAGAGCAATTTACTGTGTAGGATGCGGAATATGCGCGAGTAAATGCCCAAACAACGCAATTAGCATAGTTAACGGTAGGGCAGTTGTTAACCAATCTCTTTGCACTCATTGTGGAAAATGTCTTGGAGAATGTCCAGTTCTCCTTTAATAATTTCGGTTAACCTTTGATATTTTATCTACTTCCCAGGTATGATTTAATTTCCTCCCAGACTTCCTTCCTTAAGCGTACAACATCATGTATTTCTATTTCTTCAGCTTCCTTAATTACATTTTTAAGCTGAATAACTGTACCAACCGCAGAAATGTTAGATACATCTACTGGGAACTCTATTTCAAGTCCTTTAACAACTAATTCGACCTTTAGATCCGGCAGCCTTATACGAACACTTCTGACTATACCGATCCTACGAGCACTACCGTCTAAAACTTCTTTACCGATGAGGCGACCGGGCATAGTAAGTTCATAGAGTTCTGCTTCTGTAAATGAGGGGAAAAAATCCCCCTTACTCAATAAGTACACCTCCATAATCTATAAGAAATGTAACAAATTGAATTTAGGTAAAAAATATAGTCAAATCTGATAATTTAATATTTAACTTAAGTGATGACAATCCTATAAAAGTGTGGCGCCAAGAATGATAGGAAAACACCATCAAAATTTTATTGCACAACCATTAATCAAAGCAAACACAGTGGAATACCGAAAATATCAAGCAACCATAGTAGAAAAATGCCTAAAAGGAAACACCCTGGTGGTACTTCCCACAGGTTTGGGTAAAACTATAATAGCCGCAATAGTCGCTGCTCACCGCCTATCAAAACATCCAGATTCAAAATGTATTATGCTAGCTCCCACTAGACCCTTAGTAAACCAACACTGTGAAATTTTTAAAAGTGTCTTAAACCTCCCCACCCATGAAATTAACGCTATAACTGGAACCGTGAAGCCTCAAAATCGGACCAACATTTTAAATTCTTCAAAAGTAGTATTGATGACCCCCCAAATACTAGAAAATGATTTAATTGCTGGTCGTTGCGACCTAAGTTCAGTTTCATTAATAATTTTCGACGAAGCTCATCGAGCCATTGGCAATTACCCATATGTATACATAGCAAAGGAATATATGAAGCAAGCAAAATATCCATTAATACTTGGTTTAACCGCTTCACCAGGATCAAAAAGAGAAAAAATCGAGGAAATCTGCAAAAATCTTTATATATCACAAATAGAAAGCCGGACGGAATATAGTCCCGATGTAAGACCGTATATTCACCCAATCTATATAGAATGGAAAACTGTAAAGCTGCCACCTGACTTCCTAAAAATAAAAATACTGTTAGAAATTCTTTTAAAAGAAAAATTAAAAATTTTAAAGGAATACGGGTACTTAGAAAGTTTAGATACTAAAAAAATCAGCAGAAAAAATCTACTTGAACTTAGGGCGAAAATTCAGAGCGAACTTGCAGAGTATCTCCGCCCGCCATCAAGCCTTTTCTCCGTTTCCTTGGCGATTGCAGAGGCATTAAAATTATCCCACATGTTAGAGCTTCTAGAAACACAGGGAATAACTCCAGTTGCAGACTATATTACAAGAATGGAAAGGGAGGCTAAACGGCCTGGACACCAAAAGGCCACAGAAACTTTACTGAATAATGATAGATTCCCAGAACTAAAGAAATTAATACAAAAATTGGTAAGAGAAAACTACGAACACCCCAAAATAAAAGAAACAGTAAACATGGTCTCAAGGCACCTTCAGTTAAATAAAGAAGCGAGAATAATAGTGTTTACAAAGTTTAGAAATACTGCAAAGAAATTAGTTGAAGAATTAAGTCAAATTAATGGAATAAGACCTGCGCGATTTGTTGGTCAAGTTTCAAAAGACACGGATGCGGGACTTACACAAAAAGAGCAATTAAAGACCCTAGAAAAATTTAAAGAAGGTATATATAATGTGCTGGTAGCCACGAGTGTAGCGGAAGAAGGGTTAGACATAGCTGAATGTGATCTAGTTATCTGTTATGACACCGTTCCAAGCGCAATACGTCAAATTCAAAGAAGAGGCCGGACAGGGAGACGGCGACCTGGAAGAATGGTGATACTCATAGCTGAAAAAACTAGAGATGAGGCCTACTTTTGGTCAGCAAGACATAAAGAGAAAATCATGAAACAAGTAATAAAAGAGATTTCAACCAAACTTAATACAATAAATATCGACACCATGAGTACATCCTTAGATGCTTTCAAGCAAACACAAACAGAGTTAATGGTGTGTGTAGATAATAGAGAACTTAGATCACAGACCGCGAAGTGTCTCGCAGAACTTGGAGTTAAGCTCGTACCTGAACAGCTTACTGTAGCGGACTATATAATTTCTGATCGAGTAGCTGTGGAACGAAAAACTACTGAAGACTTTTTACAATCAATTATTGATAAAAGATTATTTCAACAACTTGCAAACCTTAAAAAAAGCTATACGGCTCCCATATTAATTATAGAAGGCGAGAACATTTACAAGGGGAAAGCAATATCGCCAGATGCGGTCAGAGGCGCATTAGCTAGCATAGTTCTAGACTTTGGTATACCTATTCTTTGGACAAAAACTCCCAGTGAAACAGCGCATCTAATATATGCTCTAACTAAGCGAGAACAAATAAAGGAAAAGCGATACCCATCAATAAAAAAGGAAAAAGTACCGCTAAGCGATAAAGAGCTTCAAGAATACATTGTTTCAAGCTTACCTGGGATAGATCTTACTCTTGCGAGGAGGTTGTTAAAGGATCTAAAAACCGTAGAAAACGTATTTACCGCATCGGAGGATACTCTTAAGAAAGTTAAGGGAATAGGTGAAAAGACGGCTAAGAAAATTAGAGAAATCTTAACTTTATCATATAATGATAGCGAATAAGTGCAATATTATGCTCCTATTCTTTTGATTCGTTCTAAAGCTTCCAAAAACGCAACTAATATCCTTAACAACTCATATAACTTGTCTGGATCATTTTCTCTGGCGATGTCCTTTTCTAAGTTTTGGATTTTGGTAACTAGAGTGCTTTTTAAGGTGGAGAGAACAGATTCCTCTAGAATTTTTGAGGCTTCCTCATCTTTGTGGATGATTACTACTCTTTTTTGACATCTTGGGCAGATAATTTCGTCACGAACTTTAAAAAGCGGTGAGTGGCATACTGGGCAGGCTTCGCGTAACATTATAGCACCCGAACGAAGCAAGTTGACCATTCGGTCTATGTTTTCGTCATTTTCATTCTCCTTAGACACATTAATGCCTCCACATTAAGTATAACTATATAAATCTTATAAACATTCAATATTCGTTAAAAATGATTGTTGAATGGCCTGGCTGGTCGAAGTCGTGTCCTCGTTAACGTTAATTAAGATTTAAAATTTAATACAAGATTTAACTTTTTCCAACAACAATTTTAAATTTAAATGGAAGAAAGAAATTTTAATTCATTTTTCATAATTAATAAAACAACAACCATAAGAAACCATCTTATAAGGGGGACCATCGATGAGTGCGGAAACAAAGGAAAAAATAGAACAAGCAACACAAATCCTTAAACAAATTGCAGAAGATACATCCGTGCCAAGAAATATAAGGAGAGCAGCAAATGAAGCCATAGAAATACTACATGGAGGCGAAGGAACTCCTGCTGTAAGGGCAGCAAACGCCATATCAATACTAGATGAAGCCTCACAGGATCCTAATTGTCCTTTGCATGCAAGAACAAAAATATGGAATGCTGTTAGTATATTAGAAACTATACAAGACTGACCTAGAGTTGCGTCCTACATTTTGTTCCAGTATATCAACTTAGCTAGGAGAGTTAAAAATGTGAAAGCTAGAATTAGAGGTATTTATTCCACAGCTTTAACAAAATTACTATTAGACTACGGGTTTCAAATAACTCAAAGTACACAGATAATTAGGAACAGATTGAACATCGATCTCGACACCGATACCCCGGACATAGATATAAAAGACGCATCTGACAAGCAAGGATTGATAGTAGAAGCAAGAAACATAGTCTTAGACGCTTTCATAAATATAATTACCGAAGAATTACCCAACCCTCTTATTTATCTATCAAAGGTTACAACAAACGCTATTTACAAGGGAACGACAGAACAACGTACATCCCATGGAACAATTATAAACCTAGGAGAATATAAGGGAATATTGTTGGGTGAGAAGCTGAAAGAAGGAGAAGAGCTGCTTGTCAGAGTTGTTAACCCAGGATTAGGAAGAGACATTACACTAACCACAAATATAACCATACCAGGCAAATACGCTGTTCTCATTCCTGAAAATTCAATAAAAATTAGCAAAAAAATAAGGAACCCGGAAACAAGACAAATGCTGTTCGTTCTGGGGAAAGCCATAAAACCTAAGAACTGGGGCATACTTTGGAGAACCGCCGCAGCAACCAGAGAAACGAAAGAACTAATAGAAGAAGTTAAAAAATTAGAGGGAAAAGCAGAAGAGATTTTCAAAAAAGCCGAAAAAGAACGTGCTCCCCTGCTTCTCTACGAAGGGGAAAGAATAGCCCATATAAAAATACCATACGACTCGAAAAGAAAATTGGATGAAATTAGAAGCGAAGTAACCCCAACAATACCGGATCACCATTTTTACAAATCATTAAATTCAGAATTTGCCTTAGTTGTCGACTTAGCTGAAAAAATAATTTCAAGAAGACCTGAACTAAAAGAAGAGGTTACAGAGCAAGTTAAAGAAACTGTTCTTCAAAAATACCCTAAGATAGGGGAATTAGTCGAAATAGAACATATTAAACTTGATGGTAAACGACTACATTTAACGCCCGGAAAGGTTATCGAAAAAACTACTAATCCGCTTACACTGAAACTTCTAAGAAAATTTAGAGGCAGAGGGGCCTATGATGCCCTAGACGTACCTATAGAAGAGGGAGACTACGGTATAACAGAAATTACTCAAGGATCGTGGTACATGAAAACAAGCTACTACAATAAAGAGAGGGAACTAAAAGGGGAATATTATAACATCTCAACTGGAATAGAAATCCACCCGCAAAAGGTAACATACATTGATCTTGCGATAGACGTTGTAAAATGGCCAAATAACGACATAAAAGTAGTGGATAAAGAAGAGCTAGAAGAAGCTTACAAGAAAGGAATAATAACCAAAAAATATTATAAAGAAATACTGAAAAACGTAGAAACTTTAGAAGAAAAAATAAAAGCTAATATTGAAGGCTAGCAACAAATGTTTTAAAAAATAAACAATAAATAAAAATTTTTGAGGTTAATTGGAATACGAAACAATAAGATGCTCTACCCACTATATGGAAGCGTTTGGGGCAGTTAACAGCTTATTCTTACATGCGATCAAAGATTTGAATGTGCAGTTCATAGAATTTAACTCCAATGGAGGTTTAAAATATGGCCCAAATTATTGATTCTACTTACTCTCAATACGATTTACAACGCTAACAAACCAGCACTAAACCCATTTCATTACCCTAGAATTTTTTAGATGAGAAGTTTCTAAGGCTTGAATTTAATCGCCTGAATCTACGATGTTATTTCTTATTTTCAGAACAAAAGTAAACTAACGTGGTACAAATGAAACTATAAACATAATTTTACAAATATGGTGCGGGGGGTGGGATTCGAACCCACGCAGGCCTACGCCAACGGGTTTCTCCGCATTGGCTCCTGGGCCCGTCGCCTCTTGCCGCCGAACATACGTGGCTTTGACCTGGCTCGGCCACCCCCGCAGGCTATAAAATTCCTTAAAACAGCTGAGTTTTCTTTGACCTGGTATTTAGTGTAATCAACTATATTCTTTTTAATATTTTTATTAGTGCTTTTGGTGTTTCTTGTACTCTTTTTATTTGTGCAAATTTTCCATGACCCAATTTCGCTATTTGTTTGCATATTTTTATACCTATGGGTTGTTTAGTTGGTAGGGCAATTACATGAAGTTTTGGAAAACGGGATGCTAATTTTCGCGGATCCTTGCCTCTATTGTAAAGGCCGTCAGTTAATAGTATGGCCCATTTCTCCTTTATTTTGCTTTTTTTAAGCTCTTTTAAAGCCTTTTTCATAGCATCCTCCATGTTTGTAAAACCTGCAGCCTCCGTTTTAAGTATCTCTTCTATTACCACTGTAATAGGCTTTCTTTCACCCATTTTCTTGACAACAGTTGCTTTCGTATTAAAGACAATTATTGAATATTCTACGCTTCTCATATGGTATGCTATTGTTGCCGTGGCTAAGGCAGCTGCAACTATTTTTTCACCGTGCATCGATCCGCTTGTATCAAGTATTAAAACCCCTGCTTTTCTTCTTTCCTCACGCTCAATCCCTACAACATCACTATAACTTAAATATCTCTGTTCTAAAAACTTCTCTAAAGTTTCATCAAGATCAAACTCATCTAGATACGGTTGATACTCTACCTTCTTTCTAAAGGGTCCGGGCGTAAAGGTAACCTGCCTTCCTAACGCACTTCTAAGTATAGAAATTTTAAGGAACTTTATGAATAGACGACGATACTTTTCCGGTATGCTTCTTCTAATTAAAAAGAAAAACGCATAGCCGGTTTCGGGATTTTTAGCAATCTTTCTCGCTATAACATCTAGGTTATCTGTTGAAGTCAGGGTGTCAACAACTGCATAAAGATTAGATTTTGTAAGGCCTAGAAGTGCTGAAATATTATATTTTTT
>CAYYZD010000053.1:0-8700 GCA_964476035.1 uncultured archaeon | reverse complement strand
TATTGAGACGTTTTACTTGAACACGACATTTCTGTAATCCCTTTTCACTTCTTACTTGAATTTTCAAGAGTGAAAGAGATTTCTATAGTAAAAGGGAACCATTGAAGGCTTTAATTTAACAATACAAAGACTGGGAAAAGCAGAATACCTTTTACGGTAAAACTCGGAATTCGTTGAATGGCAAAAAATTGTTTCTTCATTTTGGAACAAAATGGTGGAATAAAAAGGATTTAGATTGGTAGGAGCTTTGATGTCTTCCAAGCTTCCAGTGCTACTCTAAGTTCTTCGTGGTCCTTTGCGTATTCTTTCAAGGGAATGCCTTTCATTGCTGCTTCAATTGCTTGTCTGAATGCTTTTCCACCTGCAACAGGTCCCATTGGATGCGCGTGAATTGCACCGCCAGCTGCAATCACAACCTCATTTCCAAAGTCATTAATTATTTTTGGAACTATGTTCGGAATTATTCCTCCACTAGGCATTGGAAATGTCGGCTTTATGTGTTGGAACGGGTATCTAAGCATTTTTCCAATCATAACGTATCTTTCTTTTAAGAATGGTGCTTTACCATAAGGTGCCGGGTAAACTAAGATGTCTGCTCCAGTAAGCCTTGGAAGCTTTGCCAATACAAGTGTTGATGATAAGCCAGAGTATGGGTCCTCGTAGAGAGCTCCGGAAAAGTCCATATGTGCAAGAATTGGAACATTTATACTTGGATCTTCAGCTAATGCCCTCATTGTTTCGAATCCAGCAGTTAAGTAGTTTATCATTAAACCGTTTCCTCCAAGCTCTATGACCTTTTCTGCAAGTTCCAATGTTTTCTGCGGTGTATCTGTAACGTTGGGAGTATACATTGTTTTTTCACCAGTTTCCTCATATGCTTTATCTGCTAGTTCCATGTATTTCACTACACGATCCTCAACCTTATTAAACTCTGCGTTAGCAAGAAGCTCATCATCTTTTACAATGTCTACTCCTCCAAGCGCAGCCTCATAGAAAAGTCGCGCTCCTAACTCTGGCGGGTAACCTGTACAAGGCTTTATCATATTGTTGAGTAGAGGCCTTTCTTTAACTCCAAGATGCTTTCTAACCCCTTCTATCCCAAATTTAGGCCCCTTAAATCCTTTGAGATAGCTTTTTGGGAACCATAAATCTAGAAGTTTGACCTTTCCTCCGCTAAGAATGTTTCCTGCAACGGTGGAAAGTAGCATTGGAATTTGAAATCCGCACAGGTTGATAATTGGAAACGCCACTTGAATAATGTAATGCCTCCACTTTACGTCACTAGGGACATGCCACTCATATTGTGGCGCCTCGTAAATGGCAATTACCCTTGCAACATGTTTCCTTCGCACCTCGGGGGTTTCCCCGGGGACTGGAACCCACGTTCCAGTGCTTTGCTCTATTGCTGCCATTTGAGATATTTTAATTATGTCGATACCGAATGGCATTGATACATAGTAGGTTGCTATGATGAATTCTTCTGGATCTATTCCCTCTGGCAGAGCTTCTGGAGTATCTAAATATCCATATTCATCTTTTTTCTCAACTTTTATATCTTTACTCATATTTCACCCTCCTTTTCATTTAATTCGTAAAATACATTTTTAAGTCTGGCATATATCTCCTTAAAACAGCCATAAAGTTTTTCGTACACCTCCCTATTTTTTTCATCAGGAGTAAACACTTTTTCTATTTTAATCAGTTTTTTAGCAGCTGTTTCAAAATCCTTGTAAACTTTTAGCCCAACACCGACCATCATTGCAGTGCCAAGTGAGGGAGCGTCGAGTGGGGCATGCACCCGCCTAATCTCTTTTCCGGTGACATCAGCGAGGATTTGCATCCAAATAGGGCTTTGTGCCCCGCCACCACACGCATTTAACCACTCTATTTTAAACCCAAGTCTTTCTACGCAATCCACAATCCACCTTAAATGGTACGCGACTCCTTCAAGAACAGCTCTAACCATGTGTGCACGTGTATGTCTAAGAGATAGGTTTACAAAACCTCCACGAACCGTATGATCTTGTAGTGGCGCTCTTTCTCCTAGCATCCACGGCAAAAATATTAATTTGTCCGATCCGGGAGGTATTTTTGAGGCTTCATTATCAAGAATATAATATGGATCTTTACCTGCCCTTTTGGCTTCCTCTACCTCCTTGTATCCAAGTTCATCCCTAAACCACCTGTAGCAATTTCCTGAGTTTTCCATTTCACCTGTAAGAAGAAGTTTTTCGGGGTCTCCCGAAAATATGGTCCCCATGCCGGTGTCAGGGTCCAAAGTGTACATCTCTGGTCTCAAGTGAACTCCTATCCACGAGGAAGTCCCTATATAGACGTGAGCCTCTCCGTCTCCTATCGCGCCAGATCCTAATGCGGTAGCAGGTAAATCTCCTGCCCCACATATCACTGGCGTTTCCTTAGGAAGACCGAGAACTTTAGCAGCTTCATCAGTTAATGTACCCACGACATCTATAGTTTTTAGCGGCTCTGGTAACTGATCAACAGTTATACCAAGATATTCAAGAAACTCCTCGCACCATTCCTTTTCACGTACATGTAGCATGCCAGTAAGGAGAGCACAAGTCCAATCAGTAACATATTTTCCGGTAAGTTTGTAGATTAAATAGTCTTTGCAGTCGAGAAACTTATAGGTTTTCTCAAAAACATGAGGTTCATGTCTCTTTAACCAGAGAATACGCGGAGGAACGTCTTTCGCAGAGATCATGGGTAAAAGGCCTGCAGAAACCATTAAAATTATAGATACTTTTTCTTCGAGCTCTTTTGCTTCCTCTCCCGCTCTAGCATCCATCCATATTATAGATGGTCTAAGAGGCTTCCCCTCCTTGTCAACTGGAATTACATTGATCATTTGAGCGTCAAAAGATATTCCTATGACATTTTTCGGAGAAATTTCACTTTTCTTAAGGATGTTTCTTGTTGTTGCGACAACTGCTTTCCACCAGTCTTCAGGGTCTTGTTCAGCCCACCCAGGATACGGGTGGCTCAGGCCATATTCCTCTGTAGTGGATGCAACTATTTTTCCGTCAAGAGTGATGAGAGTGGCTTTTGTGCTTCCAGTTCCAATATCAAATACTAAAATATATTCTTCAGACAAATTATCCACCTAAAATAGATTTTAAAGCAGAAATAAGATTATCATTTTGTTCAGGAGTTCCAATGCTTATACGTATGTAGCCTCCATCTTCGAGCCCTGGTGCTCCAGTGAACCCTCTAACTATTATACGTTTACCTAAAAGTAGGGAGGAGATTTTTTCCGCAGAAAATTTTTCATGAGTAACTTTAACAAGTATGAAGTTTGCTGTAGACGGATAAGTTTTTAACCCTTCAATTTTTGATAACTCATCGAAAAGCCTCTCCCTTTCCTCTATTATCTTTCTTATGGTTTCTTTTGCATATTCCATATCGTTTAAAGCAGCTAGTGCCGCATGCATTGTGATCTCTGTAACTCTAAATGGCAACTGCACACGACTAACATAATCTACAAGGCTTGGATTTGCAATTGCGTATCCAAGTCTTAACCCTGCCAAAGCAAAAGCTTTCGACAAAGTCCTTATCACTATTATATTTTCGTTCCCTTCTATAAGCGGGACAAAGGTTTTTCCACAGAACTCGTAGTAAGCTTCATCTATTACTATAAGTACGGGTTTATCTAAAACTTTCTCAAGTTCTTCTTCGATTAAAGATACTCCCGTTGGATTATTAGGATTAAAGAAGACTATAGCTTTTGTTCGAGAATCTACAGCTCGCAACATCCCTTCCATGTCTCTTGAAAATCTATCTCCATTTCTTTTCATTGGAATCAGTCTTGGAGTTCCTCCACATACTTTTATCCTTAAAATGTAGGGCTTATATGCGGGTGCTGACAGTACGACGTTATCTCCGGGGTTTAAAAATGCTCTAAAAATTGCATCCATTATTTCAAGCGAACCTGCACCTAGAAGTATGTTTTCAGGCTTCACAGATGCATAATCAGCTATTTTCTCAACGAGATCGGTATATGTTGGACTAGGATATCTACCAACGTGTTGAGCAGCGTTTCTTATAGCTTCTACAACCTTAGGCGAAGGGCCGTATGGGTTTTCGTTACCCATGAGGCGAATGAAATCTTTACTTTGCCAAACCATATTTAAGATGCGAGCACCATATTTTTTGATTTCATCCTCCATGTATCTTTTAGTTTCCTTTACATACGGTTTAAAAAAGGTTGAGGGTAATGTTCCCGTTGTCTTCACTCTCCTATTATTTAGAAACCTTTTTCAGGCATTCTTCGAAAACTTCCAATGCTTTATCTACTTGTTCACGTGTTATAGTGAGTGGAGGCTTAATTTTAATTACATTTCTAACTATTTGGCCTTTCTCCGAAATTATCGGCATGCTAACATCAAAAATAACTCCTCTTCTAAAAGCTTCCTTCAAGAACATGTCTACCTTCAAGAAATCCAAGGGTTTCTTTGTTTTTCTATCTTTCACCAGCTCCACCCCTATGAAGAGTCCTGCTCCTCTAACGTCACCTATTACCTCGTAGGTTTCCTGCATTTCCCGTAACCTTCCCATAATGTAGTTACCCATCTCTTCGGCGCGCTTGGGAAGATTTAATCTCTGAATTACTTCAATTCCTGCGAGAGCAGCTGCAAACATTATTGGATTACTTCCAAAAGTTGTATGTTCTTCACCTTCTGTAAATTCTTTTAGATCTTCTCTCGCAAGAGTTGCTCCTATAGGGAAACCTCCACCCAAGGCTTTCGTTAAAGTTATCATATCTGGAATCACATTGTAATATTCTGATGCAAACATTCTTCCACATCTTCCAAACGCAACCTGGGCTTCATCAAATATCAGGAAAATATTGTATTCATTGCATATTCTTCTAAGCTCCTTAAGGAATTCAGGAGGTGCAGGAACTTGGCCACCGGGACCTTGCATAGGCTCTATTATCATACCTATTATTGGAGCACTCACTGCCTCGGTTAACGCTCTCTCTACAAAGGATGCACAAAGGATCCCACAGTCTGGATACTCTTTTTCGCCAAATGGACACCTATAACAGTATGGGTAGGGCAGTTTAACAAATCTGTCAAGCCCAAAACCCGGAAACCTTACCACAACTCTTAAGATCATGCTTGCTGGTATTGTGGAGAGAGTAGCTCCATGATAGCCTCTCCAAAACGTTATAAAGGTGTGTCCTCCAATTTTCTTAGTGTTTACCATTGCTAGTTTCATCGCTGCTTCTATAGCCATGCCTCCCCCTTCATTATTGAACGAAACTTTCTTTAAGTTTCCTGGAGCTATTTCTGAAAGTTTTAGCAAGAGTTTTAGTCTTGGGATCGTAGGGTATCCATATCTTACATGGGTGAGTCGTTTCATTTGAGTTAGTACAGCGTATAGAACATCTGGTTGACAGTACCCTATGTTAAGGGTCCAGGCTTGAGCAGTACAATCAATATATTTATTCCCATCAATATCCATAAGGATGGCTCCGCCCGGCTCACCTTTAAAAAGTATGGTTTCCTTCATTGGGGTAAGGCTAATTTTCTTTGCTTTTTCTACTTCCTCAGGTGAAATTTCTGTTAATAAGGTTTCTATTTCCTCTTTTGATAAAACTGATGGTTTAATCTCCTCCGCCAAAATCATCACCTAAAAAATTAATACAATAAACAAATATATAAGTTGATCTTGATAACGGTGGCAAAACTTTCCATGTCTGGAAATTTAAATTAAACAACACGTTATTTCCCTTAAAATAAAATGATTAAACAGAATAGTAAATATTTGATTTGCAGTTGAGAACTCTAAATATCCTTACCGCTTAAATACTTTAATGTTAATTAATTCTCCACCCTTTCTATAGGCTTGCTATTCCCATCTTAATCGCTAAATTTTGTAAATTTTTTAACTTTAATATATAGTTTTTAGATTCCTACTGTCTACCCATCAATGCTTTAAGGTAATTCCATATAACCTTAAATCCTTTCCTTAATATGATAAACTCCTTTCTTTTGATCTTGTTGAAAATATATGCGAGTCTCGCGTAAAATTTGAAATATGCTTTTGCCAAAAGTTTACGCAGCATCGAAGCGCCTATTTTTGTTTTCATTACAGGAGTTAGTGCATCGTATTTTGACCAGTTACGAGTCAACAACCAATTATTTTTAACTGCATAGCTATATAGATCGGTTCCAGGATACGGTGTACAGATAGTGAATTGTGCGTAATCTGGATTAAGCCTAGTTGCAAATTCAATAGTTGAATTAGCTTCATCTATGCTTTCATCAGGCATTCCTAGAATAAATGATGCCACAGTATTAATTCCAGCTTCTTTAGCCAAATTAATTGCTTTGACAGCTTGACCCAATGTTATACCTTTCCTCATTAAATTTAATATTCGCTGAGACCCGCTTTCGACACCAAAATACACGCATTGACAACCTGCACTACTAATTTTAAAGGCTAACTCCCTATTAAATAAATTCACCCTACTACTGCACATCCAATTCACATCAATTCCTCTACTGATAATTTCTTCACAAATCTTAATAACCCGTTTTCTATCAAATGTAAAAGTATCGTCGAGAAATTCGATGCAATTAACTTTATATTTGTCGATTAAAAATTCCATTTCATCCACTACTTTTTTAGCACTTCTTCCTCTCCACTTCTTTCCACATATTTTGGATGAGGAACAAAACACGCATTGAAACGGGCATCCTCGACTCGTAACCATGGTTGCAAACCTTAAACCTTGAAAAGTATACTTAGACATAGGTAAAAGATGGTAAGCTGGTATGGGAAGCGCATCTAAATCCATTATGGGAGGTCTAGGGGGATTCTCTTTAATAACCCCACTTTTAGATCTGTAACTTAGACCCAATACAGATTTCGGTTCTTCCCTTTTCTTTAAACTTTCTACAAGCTCTAACATAGTGAACTCTCCTTCACCTCGCACAACAAAATCAACATAAGGGTAATTTGACAAAGTTTCCTTTGCAGTGAAAGTTACATGCGGACCGCCAAGCACAGTCGTTGCGTTACATTCCTTAGCGATTTTAGCCACTTTCAAAGCATCATAAAAAGTAGGAGTAGTCGAAGTCACACCTACCACGTCTGCTCCCCATATGTCAATTTCTTTTCTAATATCATCGAACGTATAGTTTTCAGCTAATGAATCTATTATCTTCACTCCTTCTCCACTTTTTTCTAGCATTGAAGCAATGTATGCAAGGCCAAGAGGAGGTGAAGTTACTTCAAGCACTTTCTTAACGGAAGATTTTGATGGAGGCGCTACGAGAAGAATTTTCAACCTTAACCTTCACCACCTTCAACTCATTTATTTATCATAAAAAGTGATATAACAACATTTTATACAACCTAGGCAACGTGGAAAGAAGCATACTTCCTTCTCCCTAAAAATTCTATAGCATTGAAAACAAATAATACAGAGGTATAAAATCATATCGATTAGAAATATAACGATGAATATAACTGGCCAACTATAAAATTTTATAACTAAAAATTAGAACAAATTGTTTATCACACTTATTTACCAAAACATATGATATATTAATTATTTATAATCTATATTAATGATCTACAAACGCATTACAGTTAACAATATTCCAGGTTACAGGTCTAAAGTAAAATTGTTAAAATTCCTCACTCCTAATTCTCTCTGCAACTTCAACAACTTATTCTTCATTTAAAGGAGTTAAAACTTCGCCCCGATAATTAACACGTTCCTTAACCTCAAACCTATAGCGACGAGGAACAAGCATACAAGGTCTTTTAACAAAAAGTCGTAAAGATCAGACCGACGCTGTCTACGATCTCCAAAACATCCATAAAAACTCTAGTAGTTGTCGGAGCAGTTTTAGGAAACTCTAATCCAAGCAGCACAAGTAAAGCATTCGTAGCAATAGTTGTAGCATGAAAAACAGCTGAAACATCTCTAGGAGAATATTCTTCTAGAAATTGTTTAAAAACATTTACACCACCTTTCTCAAGATTCCTAAGCGTAATTGAAACCTTAATCTTCGATACAATCTCACCAGTATCCAAATTGAAAACTATAAGATCAGTAAAAGTCCCACAATATCTATACTAACCCTATAACTCACCAAAACCACCACAACACCCTTCCAACCATAACTAAAAACACAACCATATAACACTACCACAATTTCCCTCAACCAAATAAATATCATTTCATACGCCAACACAAATTTATAAACGACATTAACCATATACGCATAGAAACACTTGTGGGGGAGAGAGATGGGCTTACGTAAAGTTGGGAAAGTGAAAACGGCCGTGTTTTTGTTCTTAGTTTTCTCAATGCAGCTGTTGCCGGCTTCAACGTCGCCGGCAGCGTTCCCAGTAGTTGTTGTTTTAAGTGGGGATGAACCAGTGATGTACACAGCAAATAAGATAGGTGAGCTGCTGCAGAATGCGATGGTTGTTGAGAAGGACAGCGTGTTTGGAAGTTTAATTCTTATGAGAGCCGTGGGCGAAGTAATATACGTTGGACATGGAACACAGCAAGGAATAAAAGTTGGAGGTAACATTGTAAGCTGGGAGAACTTCGCAAAAGAAATACGCTACGTACCTTCAAAAACAATATATGTTGCGGCATGCTACTCAGAAAACATCGCAAAAATAGCGGAGAAAAATTCATCCCAAGTAGAT
>CAYYZD010000052.1:0-8712 GCA_964476035.1 uncultured archaeon | reverse complement strand
TTTCTTCTCAAGCTTTAGATTTTTACAGATCGAGCATTTATAATATCTTTCAGCCTGCTGCATACATGCCCCCAACCCACATGCTTAGCAACAAGCACAACATATTTTTCCAAATCTTCAAGTAAGATGTCTGCGAAGTCTTCCGAGGTTAAAACACCTTTCTCAAGAAGCTTTAGAATTGTTCGGTCACTAGGCTGACATTTATCTTTAATGTAACATGTTATGGCGGATCTTGGAACACCGAGAGGCTTAGCGGCCCTACTCTTATTACCAGCTATCTCAACTACTTTTTTCACGATTTTAGCCCTAGCCTCCACGCTCAGCCTCCTAACAATCTCGTCCAGAATCTTCCTTGATTTAAGCGACATAGCTAACATCCTCCACTTTACCTTGAGCTAGAAGCATGCCTTCAAAAAGTGAAACCTGCTTTTCCAAAAGAGTAATTAAACCGTTAAGATATCTTTCAACATTCTCAAATCTTTTTGTGAGATCATCTAATCTCCTCTCCAAAATTTTTAAATCTAACACGTCTCGGCCTCTGCACATCATAAAAAATCTTAACATAGTTATTGACCTGGCGAATAACCTGCCTAAAACCATAAGCAAAATCCCTCAAAACGTGCATGCCATTATGAGTTAGAAAACCAATCTTACCCCAAACAAAGAAATAAAAGCACGTACTAGGATAAAAACCACTATCCCTAACAAATCCCTTAACTTCCTCCCAAAACCGCCGCGGAAAATACAAACTTACCTTAACCCTATCACTATTATAATACTCCACTTTACATTTGTCTACAGTGGTACGTGCCATAGTCAGCTATGTTAGCTGAAGTTTGTTTAGATGTTCAAAGGGCTTTTAACATTTTGAAAGAAAAACTTATCTCCAAGACGTAAATCTTCCTAAAAGTTTTTAGCGGGCTTAGAATTGCCAGAAAAACATCTAAAACCTTACCATACACTTCTCCAGGCATTAATATTATAACTTAATAGTTAGATATTCCTGGAGGTTTAAGATGTTCAAAGGGCTCTTAACACGAAACAAAATAAAAAATGCATTGGATATAATATTTACCTTCGAATTTAAATACTATTTCAGAGTTTAGCTAAGACCTTCGAGAACAACTTTATAAATTTATCCCAGCAATCCTATGCAGAAAGGAGGCAACAATACATGAGAAAAACCATCGAGTTATCACATGGTGCTGGCGGAACACTAATGGAGTTACTAATAAAACAGATAATAGTGCCAAAATTCAAGAAAAGAACTATTGGCGGCCTAGGTTTAGACGATTTAGATGACGGAGCAACAATACCATTAAACAACTATGAAATAGTTATCACGGCTGATGGACATACAGTAGATCCTCTATTCTTCCCTGGTGGAGATATTGGTAGCCTAGCAATCTCAGGAACGATAAACGATTTGGCTGTAATGGGAGCTAAGCCAATAGCAATAACCACCGCATTGATAATAGAAGAGGGTTTTCCGATCAGCGACCTCGAGAAAATACTGGAGTCGATGGCAAAAGTAGCCGAAGAAGCAGATGTAGCTGTAATTGCTGGTGACACTAAGGTAATGCCGAGAAAACACATAGATAAACTGGTGGTAGCGACTTCCGGGATAGGACTGGCTAAGAGAGGCCAGGTTATAAGTGATGCTGGACTTAAGCCCGGAAATAAAATAATCGTAACTGGAACTATAGGCGATCACGGCATAGCATTGCTAGCCGTTAGAGAAGGGTTAAATTTCGAAACCGAACTTAAATCAGACGTAGCTCCAATATGGGAGACAATAGAAGCTGCACTAAGTGTTGGAGGAATCACAGCGATGAAAGATCCAACAAGAGGAGGACTAACATCAGCATTAAACGATATGGCTGAAAAATCAAAAGTTTCTATATGGATAGATGAAGAAACAATCCCCATTAGGGAAGAAGTTAGAGCAGCCGCTGAAATGCTGGGAATCGATCCTCTCGAAGTTACGAACGAAGGAAAAGCAATAATCGGAGTAGATGCTAACCGTGCTGAAGAAGTTTTAGACGCGATAAGAAAAACTAAATACGGCAAAAACGCGCGGATTATAGGAGAGGTCAAAAAAGAAAAACCTGGATACGTTTTCCTCAAAACCATCGTAGGTGGAGTAAGAATACTCGAAAAACCGTATGGTGAACCAATACCACGTGTATGCTAATTTTTTATAATATATATTAAAAAACCACCGGATTTGGAAACAGGCTTTAAGGGTATTCTTATATAAAAGTAGATAAAAATATTAGACGCTAAAACTAAAGTCTATATTCGATCTTGAGTTAGAACAAACAGCAAGATTTAATGAATTTATGCTAACATGTCGAGAATTTTTCGTAAGTTCATCATTATTAAACCTAATTGGGCTCTGGCATCCAAACCGGCGAGGGCTATCAGAGATAAGGTGGACGATAGAGCAATTATAACGTAGCCTTCATTGCTAACTAAATGAACTTCTTTAATCACACCTTTTCCTAACTCTTTGCTTACATCATCTAATTCTTGAATAATTTTTGCAAGTTTTATCAACGTATCTTCATTTGGGCTTCTGGAAATGGCTTCAGAGGAGATGATGTTCCTATCCCTGGAAATCGCAACCACACCTTCAATAGTTGTTATTTCATCCATTAATTTCAAAAGCATTTTTCTGATCCTTTCTACATCATGCATTCTCTTCACTTCCCTAAATAAGCCATATAGTTTATTAACAGTTAGTTATATTTAAATTAACCTCTCAATCACATTTCTTTTAAACCATTGAGATTTACTAAAAATATTTTAATTTCCCACACTAAGGTTTAAAAGAAAGTTAATATGATATTTGTGTGAGCATAAATAATTAAGGGAAGTAATATGATTAGCCAAAAATGGATAAAAGACACCATAGAGAGACTATCGGGCCACAAAGGTGTTAAAGGAGTTGTAATTACAAGCGCCGAAGGAATACCGCTAAGTTCCACGTTGAGCTCCGATGAAACAGAAAAAATAGCAGCATTTGTTACATCAATTGTTGATAAAGCAAAGAAAATAATTAATGAGTTAGGAACCGGCAAACTTAACTTTCTAACAGTTGATGCATCAAAAAAAGAGTTACTCATAGCGCCCGAAAAAGATTACATTTTAGTAGTTTTACGATAATGTTAAATTGTTTATTGTGAAGGTGTAAATTATGATAGATGTTAAATTATTTGAGAAAATCCTTAGCGATCTCATTAAAAGTGAAAGTGGAATTAGAAAAGTCATTCTTGTGGATAGAACAGGACTTACAATTGCTCATGCATCAAAATTCTCCTATTACCCAGTGGATATAGATGGAATAGGGGCAATCGCAAGTGCAGTTTTCGTTGCAAGTGAAGAACAAGGGAAAAACTTGGATATAGGCGAACTAATGCTGGTGACTTCTGAATTTGAGCAGGGGAAAATTTTTGCCGCAAGTTGCGGAAAGGGAGTATTATGCGTCATAACAGACTCTGACGTAAACATTGGAATGGTTCGTTTACTGATGAAAAGAGCAGCCACGGAACTAGAAAAGGTTTTGGACGAATTTCTCTCTGAACAACCCACATTACCAGCTACCGAAGAGAAGACACGTGAAAAATTAAAATCAGCACTAGACAAATTAGAAGAATTTTAACATCGGTATATGGGGCGTTGAAATATTGAAAAAGGACAAAGATGGAAGAGTACACTTTAAAATCGTATTCTGGGGGCCTTCCTTATCCGGGAAAACTACTTCCCTTAGATGGATGTACGACAATGTATCAGGGCTAGCAAAAGGTGGATTTACCTCCGTTGAGGATCCAACTGGGAGAACGCTATATTTCGATTATACGCCATTCTCAGCCAGTGGGGATGTAATATTTGATGTTTATACGGTAGCTGGTCAAAAAAGACACAGACATCAAAGAAAAATAATTCTACAAGGAGTGGATGGTATAATTTTTGTGGCCGACTCAGATCCCTCGCAGCTTGATGCAAACGAAGAAAGCATGGAGGAATTAAGAGAGTTGCTAAAGGATCGCCTTGGGACAGAGGTACCATTAGTAATTATGATTAACAAAAGAGATCTGCCAAATGCTGTAGATAAAGAGAAAGTTTTGGAGAAACTTCATATAACGGCTATGGATGTACCCATATATGAAACAATTGCAACAAGAGGAATAGGTATAAAGAGGGCTTTCCAAGCAATCGCTAGGGAAGTTTTATTAAGAAAACTCTACAATTTAAAGACAACGACATAAAATACACCATTACTAGTCTGAAAATAAGTTGTAAAACTGGTGTGCGCTCATGTCCGGGTCAAGTAGTGAAACTTTAGAGGATATACTTAAAGATCTTGAAGCTACCATACCTGATATCGAAGCAGCTGCAATCGTTAGCATAGAAGGGTTACCAATCGCTTCAGCTCTGCCTACTGATGTAGATGAAACTAGAGTAGCTGCTATGACAGCAGCTATGTTGTCCTTAGGGGAAAGAGCCGCCTCGGAACTAGGAAAGGGAGAATTGGAACAAATATTTGTTAAGGGCAAGGAAGGATACATAGTTACAATAAGTGCTGGACCAAGTGCTGTGCTAACTGTAACTGCAAGAAAACAAGCAAAATTAGGCTTAATATTCCACTACATGAAACAAGCAGCAGAAAAAATAGCAAAAATGATTTAATGATATCAATTAAAATAGGGGAAGCATATGCGTATACTAGCGCCGATATACAAATTTTATGAGTGGTTATTGTGGAGACAAATAAAAAAAGGGGAAAAACCTAGACATATTGGTGTAATTTTAGATGGAAATAGACGCTATGCTAGGCAGCTAGGATTAGAGACATGGAATGGTCATAAAATAGGTGCTGAAAAAGTAAAGGACTTCCTAGAATGGTGCTGGGAAGCTGGAATAAAAGTTGTAACCCTTTATGTTTTCAGCACAGAAAATTTTAACCGAAACAAAAGAGAAGTAGAAGAAATAATGAGATTAGCTAAGCAAAAATTTAAAGAAGTTCTTACAGATCCTCGAATACATAAACATCAAGTTAGAATAAAAGCTATAGGAAGACTACACTTATTACCCAAAGATGTACGCGACGTGATAAAGAAAGCAGAAGAAGAGACCAAATTATATAAAAAATATTTTCTGAACGTTGCAATAGGGTATGGTGGACGTGCCGAAATAGTTGATGCCTTTAGGAAAATTGCAAAAATGGTGGCAGAAGGAAAACTCAACCCAGAATTAATAGATGAAAACCTTGTCGAAAAATATCTATATACTGCAGGTTTACCGGATCCAGATCTTATCATTCGAACATCCGGTGAAGAAAGGCTTTCAGGCTTTCTTCTCTGGCAATCAGCATATTCTGAATTCTATTTTCTAGATGTTTACTGGCCTGCGATTAGAAAAATAGATTTGTGGAGAGCTATAAGGACTTACCAGCAGCGACAACGACGATTCGGAAGATAAGCATCAATCCTCAGTTACATTGCGTGTTTCCTTTTTAATTAAGATCACATCCCCTATGGTGGAAAGCCAATGGTACGGTATTAATATTCTCTGTTTAACATTAGATGGCAATTTAACACTTACATCAATTTTTGTAACTCTTCTTTCTTTTAGATCAATTATAACATCAACAACGTCTCCAAGATATTTACCTAAAACACTATACACTTTTTTTCCGAAAAGAGACGTAAGTTTCACACAATATCCTCCTAGGAAGATGATAGAATTATACGCGCATCCACGGTTAACGCGCCTTTATCATATGCAAATATAGGATTTAAATCTAATTGATCGATCTCTGTATGTTCTGTAACAAGTTTTGACACTTTTAAAATAATATTAACAATTTCATCGATGTCTACAGGTTTTCGTCCTCTAATTCCAGTGAGAATGGGATACCCTTTGATTTCCATGATCATCTCTCTAGCATCGTACTCGGTAAGTGGGGCAATTCGAAAGCTCACATCTTTAAATACTTCAACAAAAATACCGCCTAGACCAAACATTATGGCAGGACCGAACTGCGGGTCTTTTGTCATTCCTACAATAACTTCGGCAATTGGCTCGGGAGCGTATTCTTGCACCAAAACACCGATAATTTTTGCATCAGCTTTATATCTTCTGACATTATTAATTATTTTTTCGTAAGCCCGCCTTACTTCTTCTTCGTCTTTGAGGTTAACCATCACCCCGCCAACATCACTTTTATGAATAACATTAGGAGAAATAATTTTTAGAACAACCGGGTAACCTATTTTCTCTGCATGTTCCACAGCTTCATCTATAGTTTTAGCAACTTCAAACCTAGTTACAGGAACTCCATATTCTCTAATAATAGCTTTTGCTTCGTTTTCAAGCAAATAAGTCCTATTTTCCATCCGCGCTTTTTCAATTATTTCTTTAACCTTGCTCACATTTTTCACCCCGTAGACTGTTAAGATTAATTGCATATGATATTTATTTTTAGCTGATACTTTCTATACAGATAACAGTTGCTTGTTTAAGATATTTGGTTTGCTGGCTGTGTTATCATCCTATTGAGGAACCCCCCCTTTATATTTATCTAAAAGGTCAAGAAATTTTCCCCTCCAGCATATATACGTTGTAATATCGCATAAAGGTCGTCTAATCCCTCATTTCTAGATGCGGAAACAGGGATAAGGTTTCCTGGTCTACCCATTTCATTTAAAATACTAAAAATCTTTAAACTCATTTCTCGCCGCAAACCCGAAAATTCTTGATCAATAGTTTCGGCCAGTTTATAGAAGTCATCCGACCAACCAAGTATCCTTTGTTTTTCCTTCTCCTCTAGCAGATCCGACTTGGACAAAACATAGATTTGAGGTATCTGGAAACGATATTCAACCGAAATACCCAACAAAAGAACCGAAACATATCCGTAAGGATTTTTAGCGAGAATTGAATCGACCAAATATACTGATGCTTGAGTTTTGCCACCAAGCGCAGAGATTATGAGAGGTCCAGCGCTCCTGTATGCAAAAAGCTCCATTTGACCTGGAGTATCTACTAGAACATACTTTGGCTTTAAATCCTCAACTTCCTCCTTTATTTGATCTATTTTCCCGGTTAGCATATCAACACTTGCAATAAGTGCTCCGTTCGGGCCCAAATCAAAATTAAGCATAACGTCCTCCACTTTGATATAGTCTCTAGCATCTACATCTGGTGTATAAGGTAAATTTCGAACACCAGGATCTAAATTAACTGTTATTGCATCCAATTCATGGTCTTTCAGCCATTCAGCAAAACTTGCCGTTAACGTCGACTTACCACTTCCGGCAGTTCCAATAAAATATATAAAAAACATGTTATCATCTCCTAATCAATAATAATGCATAGATTTAACTCTACCCCATCGTTCTTATTTTATTTACTAAGAGGTTTAATTCCATTGAAATTATTGCAACCGTCTTTCAGTTCTTACTGTTGTTTTAAGAGATAAGATAACACTAATATTTTAAAATTACATTTTAAATCTGGAAATGTTGAAGCTTAGCGGAAGAAACCATAAATGCATAAGTAAAAATTTTTAGAAATGTTCATGCAAGGTAGCTGGTATCAAGTTTCACTTTAGCGCCCATTAATTGTTCAGCGACTGCCTTATATTGTTTCACAAGCTCTGGTGTTATGCTTGCTCTTATCATTTTTAATGCTTGCTCAAAATGACGCATATGTACCTTATCTACATCTGGGCTTTCCCTCATAGCAGACATTCCAGCTTCTCTACACACAGCCTCTATATCAGCTCCACTGTATCCTTCAGTCCTGTCTGCCAATACCTTAAGGTTTACGTCATCTGCAAGCGGCATATTTCTTGTGTGTACTCGGAAAATCTCATACCTTGCAGCTCTGTCTGGCGGCGGTACGAGTAATAACCTATCAAACCTACCAGGTCTTAAAAGAGCGGGGTCAACTATATCAGGACGGTTTGTAGCACCTATAATCACTACACCCCTTAATTCAACCAACCCATCTATCTCACTCAGTAATTGATTTACAACATTCTCATGTACCCTTGTTCCTTCCCAAAGACCTCTCCTAGGCGCTATTGCATCAAGTTCATCAAAGAATATTATACATGGCGCAGCTTGTCTAGCTTTCCTAAATATTTCTCTTATTGCTTTTTCAGATTCTCCTACCCATTTTGAAAATATTTCTGGGCCTCTAACCGCTATAAAATTTGCTCCACTTTCATTTGCAACTGCTTTTGCTAACAACGTTTTCCCACAACCAGGAGGACCAAAAAGTAGTATCCCCTTAGGCGGCCGTATCCCAAGTTTTCTAAATGCTTCCGGGTGTTTCAATGGCCATTCTACAGCTTCCCTTAACGAGCTTTTTACGTCCTCAAGCCCTCCCACATCACTCCATGTCACGGTAGGGATTTCTAGCATTACCTCCCTCAGCGCTGAGGGTTCCACCATTTTTAACGCTTCTTCAAAATCTTCCTTGGTAACTTTTAACTTAGATAATACTTCAGGCGGAATCTCTGGTTCATCAAGATTTATTTCAGGAAGAATACGTCGCAATGTATGCATTGCTGCTTCTCTGCATAATGCTGCTAAGTCCGCCCCCACAAAACCATGAGTTCTCTCAGCTAACTCATCCAAATCAACGTCTTCTGCTAGGGGCATACCACGAGTATGAATTTGCAAAATCTCACGACGACCA
>CAYYZD010000051.1:0-8773 GCA_964476035.1 uncultured archaeon | reverse complement strand
TATCCTCGGATTTTCCTAATAAGAAAACATGCACATCGGCTCCTAGAAGTGCTAGGTGCCGTGCAGCTACAAAACTGTCTCCACCATTATTTCCTAACCCAGCTAGTATAGCAACCTTTTTGCCATTAACATTAATTTTCTTTGAAATTTCTTTAGCAAGAGCTTTACCAGCGTTTTCCATTAAAAGAAGTCTTGGAACTCCAAGCCACTCTGAATTTTCATCGATGATAGCCATTTCCATACTTGAAATTCTACGCTTCATGCGTTTCATTAAAATCCCCACATGCTTATTGACACATTAAGAATAATTTCCAATAAAATCTCTTTATCGTGAAGCAAATACTAAGGTAAGTATTATTAATTTTAATGTCACTACTATTCGCTTAAGGTAAATATTCTTACAATCTTATGATACTTATGTATTGAGGGTAAAGGGTAACTAAGCAATCGTAAATGTTAAGAGTGTTAATAAATACTTAAGTAAGTTCATTAGGAGGCTTTTAATTGCTGAACAAAATTAAAAACAAAATTAGCAAATTATTTAATCTACCGGCCAAAATCTTAGTTAGCATGGGATTTGCTCCAAACCTACTAACTTTCTTAGGACTGTTATTCTCGATATTCTCTGGCATTTTCTACTATTTTAAATATATTTTTTACGCTGGAATATTGGTACTTGTTTCCGGGCTACTTGACGTGCTAGATGGAGCTGCAGCAAGAGTATCGGGTAAAACAACAGCATTTGGAGGATTTTTTGATTCTGTTGCAGATAGATACGGTGATGCCATAATCATTACTTCTATCATCATAAGCGGGTTTTGCGATATTTTTTGGGGAATATTAGCTCTTATAGGATGTTTTTTGGTTAGTTATTGTAGAGCTCGTGGTGAAGCTGCTGGAGTAGAAAAAATGAGTGTTGGAATTGCTGAAAGGCCGGAGAGATTAATCTTAATAGCCTCTGCAACCTTCTCAGAAATGTTCCTTCAAAGATCAATATATTATGCTATAATAATTTTGGTTATTTTATCACATCTTACCGTGGTTCAAAGAATATATTATGTGTGGAAGCACCTTAGGTAAGGTCAAAAACTCGCGCTAAAAGCTCGTTTACAACCTCTTTTGCTATTTTCATAGCCTCTCTTCCCTTTTCAGTTATTTCATAATATTTTCTTGCTGGTTTTCCCCCTCCTTTCTCTCCCTTTCTTATCCTAACTAAGCCTTCACGTCTTAACAAATATAGCACAGTATAGCTTGTAACTTTCCCCGGAGAGAAATCAAACCTCTCTTTGATCTGTTTTCTAAGTTCATATCCGTACTTAGGGCCCTCCTGAAGTAATCTTAAAACATATAACCATAAGTTTTCTTTAGTAAGCTTATTCTTTAAGCGTTGCACAGCCTTAATTTTCTTATCTTTCAATTGCGTCACTTCCATTACATAAATTTGTTATCTTATGTTAACCTAAGAATATATAGCAACATCAAATTAGCAAACGAACTTAAAATTTCTATCTGAAAAGAGAGATATAAAAATATTTGCAAAAGATTTCAGAATACATTGCATATATGGTTTCGCGTCTCTAATCTAAATTGAGTTTCCAAAACCTTTTAAACATGTTAATTTACAATTCTCCTAGAAGGTTGTCAAACAACAGGTGATGGTATTGCCCAAGAAAAGAAAAAGTGGTGGACGGTCTAAAGGCGGCAAGGGCAGAACAGAACTTGTCCAATGCGCTAAATGTGGACAACGTATACCAAGAGATAAAGCTAAAAAAATCACACGATATAGAAGCCTAGTCGACCCCATGCTCGCCAGAGAGCTTAGAAAACAAGGAGCAATAATACCGAGAAGAACTATCACACAATATCTCTGCATAAGATGCGCGGTCCACTACGGAGTTATAAAAATCAGAAGTAAAGAAGAAAGGAAAAAGAGAACACCACTCTAAAACTAAAGTACAACGCACCATATAGGCCTTCTCCCCTTTTACAAATCGTTACTATTACCTAAATTTTCAAACTAGAATTTGTTACATTTTTATTGAAACAAGTAAAAGCGCGGAGACCATTGCATAAAGAATTAGATACAATGAAAACATATAATGGTTTAGCAAGAGGTAATCAGCAACAGCCCATATAAGCAAACATGATGTAAAAAGAGTTACTTTCCTACTTCTAGTCTTAACAGCAGAAATAATCAATAGTAAAAGCATAAAAGTGCCTCCTATAACAATATAAGTTTTCATTAATAATGAAAACCAGACAGGAGGGTTTCCTATGTTTAAAATTTCAGCCTCAATAATATCGATACCTAAAAATGCGATTGAGGTCAAAATGGCCACGACAGAAAATAGGATGTAGAGTTTGATAAGTTGCTTAAATTTTCCTGAATGTACAAATTGTGTCAGAAAAGCCCAGCCGACCGCTCCAGTTAATATGCCTAATGAAAACCAGACAACTGCAAAAACTCGGCTATTTATTAGTTCTAGGAACCAGAAAGCCGTATCCACCAGACCTATATATCCGAACAAGTAGTAAAGGCTAAAATATAACGTTACAGTTTCTACCTTTCTATATTTTAAACCTGAGTTAAGTAGTACGTAAGCTGAAAACCCTGTTAAAGAAATGCTCAAAATAGCAAGAAAATATTCTAACATTTCATTCCCTCATCAATTAAGTTAAAATAAACTATAAAAACTACTAGAAATCTATTAATCGGTTACCCGTAAAATTTTCTTCATTAATAATTTGAAGGCTTTAAGGACATTTCTTCCGCTAATAGCTGAAGTCTTCAAAAAACAAGCGTTATTTGTATCAATACGCCCTTTTATTTCCTCAAGAGAGATTATATTGTTTAAGTCACATTTGTTTAAACAAAAAACCACTGGTATGTCGTCTTTTAGCATGTTTTTAAGCTCTCTCCAGTTTCTTAAATTTTCCTCTAAAAGGTCGCGCTGACCGTCGGCAACAAAAATTACTCCATCAACCCCTCTTAAAACGGTAGGTCTTGTTCCAACATAATAATTTTGTCCTGTGGCGGTCCACACATTTACTTCAATTGTCCATTTTGCGGCTTTAAATGTTAAATTACCAAAATCAAAGAAAAGAGTACGTCCAGTTGAGGTTTCAAGAGACTTTACCCTATTTTCCAAATTAAACAATTTAAAAAGAGCTTTTACGGTTGTAGTTTTTCCGCTCATGGCGGGACCATAATAAACTATTTTTGTCTTTATTTTTTTATTTACATAATCTATAATCAAGATAATCACCACAAACTACTTAACCAATCTTCTATATGAGAAAACCTACCTTTTTGCAAGATATCTCCGAAATCCTCGTTCCACTCCGCTTTAATAAATAAAATTATATCTTCGGGAGGCGTTTGAAAATAACCTATTGTTTCAAGTAATGTTTTACCCGATATCTTACCAGAAATACGGAACTGTTCTAAAAGACGAATTCTAGAAAGAAGATACAAAGCTCTTCTACAAGCATGGACAAACTTCAATATCTCTTCCTTTAACACTTCCTCTCTTATAGATTCCTCCTCAGCATTAAAATCAAGTAATATTTTTAAAAGGTGTTCATTTAACTGTTTTTTACCCAATTTTTTTACCAAAACTTTTTTAATTCTCTCCATTGCCACGCTTGTTTTCTCTAACACCTTTTCAGAAAGCATTTTCCCAAAATATAAATCGACGTCTCCATACTTTTGAAATTTAAATGGATTTGAAACACACAGAACACCGCAGTTTCCATTTCTGTCAATAACTATTCTTATGGCATCTTCTAAAGCCATTGAAACCGATTTCAACCCTATTATACATCCTTTAAAATTGAAAAACTCAGAAAGTGCTCTTTTCGCGTATTGAGCATAAATTAATGTAATGTTCCTTTTCGCATTGTAATCCTGTTCTTCCGCGCTAAGCAGTTGAAGATATTCTTCCCTTGTTACAAAATCGGTCCAATAAACTATCGGCTCCCTATGTGGTAGCAAAGTTGCTAGAAAATCCACGAACATATTTACTACGTTAGAATTTTCCCCAAATACAATTATAGGAACACGTAGAAATAAACAATTTAAAAGCTGCGAAAATTTCTCCTTACTTAAGTTTGCAACCAATTGATTTAATAATTTTCTTCCCATAAAAACACCGTAACTATAAGGCTAGTTGAAATTCTTCAATTGAACCTATTTTGGGTAATACAGATGCCTTCGTTTTTTCTTCCAGCATAATGGTCCTTATTTTATCTATACAGGAGTTGATAACAAGGCGGAGAAAGCCTAATTTAGTTTTCCCCTTAGCAACCTTTATGACTAGAGCATAGCTTCCAAGGTGGTAGATGAGGTACATGAATTTATTACAATCACACATTATTTGCCTTACTATTGTTTTTTTAGTAATCCACAGAAGCCGCGTGGCAGTATCAATAAGCGAATATGCTAAGACATCTTCACTACTTGTTTCACTACATTCGCTGTTTCTTGATAAAGATAAAAGTAAATATCCCCCCTCATAAATCAGGGAAGCTCTTTCCACATCTTGAATTAAAGTTAATAACTCTTTTAAGCCGTTTCGCACCTTTATAAACAACTCACCACTTAATCCGAACACCTCATGTTTAATCTCATCAAAAACTTCTTCTCCAGGCTTTACGAGAAAAGATTTTAAAATTCCTCTTATTTCTTCCTCAGTAAAATTCCTTAATGGCGGTTTAATATCAGATAGGTTTAAAAGGAGGTTGCGAAGATGGAAGAAGTGTTCTCTCATCTTTAGGAAAATTGCTCCAAGATTAACTTTAGGTTTTGTTACAATAGTGAAGCAAAACTCTTGTAAGTCCGGTAGAGGGGATATCATCATATTGACTCTAGTTCCCTCGATAAGTAAGTAACTCAGTTGCTTCCCACTTAATTGTTGAGCTGCAGCGTATAATGCGGAGCTTGACGAGCAAACCTCGAAAATTTCATCTTCACTTAACCAAACTCCAACAATACTAATTGGAAACCCGTCTCTCTGCGTCAAAATAACAGTTTTTACACCGTAAATCTCTTTAAACCTCTCAAGATGACATTTAATCTCATTTAGCATCTTATGCATTTTAATATCCCCTAGAAAATACTCTTCATTTAGTTTCTATACAAAATATAAAAAGTCCAACAAACAATAAAATCGAGAAAAGTGAAAGCTTGGTTAAATGTTTCTCCAGTATTTTGAAAGAAGGGCCTTCAACTCTCTAATCACTTCATTAACTTTCTCTCTTTTCTTACTAGAAGTCTTAAAAGCGCCTACATCATCGTAAAATTCTACCTCTATCCCTACCAAACCGTACAGGACAGCAGAGACGGACAAAGGAAGTGCCAATAAATTATACCCACCCTCCAAAACGAAAACTACTTTGGAACCACAAACCCGTCTAGCTACATTTAACACTTCTTCTGAAAGTCTAAAAAAGGTCTTAGATCTCAAGTTCATATTTCCAACCGGATCAGCAAAATGCGCGTCAAAGCCAGCTGAAACCACAATTAGATCAGGATGAAAACTTCTAACCAAAGGCTCAAAAAACTCTGCAAAAACATCAAGATAACAGTCCTCAGCTATACCTAAAGGTAATGGCACATTAACATTATAACCTTCCCCTCGACCGTATCCGATCTCCCATATCCCACCTCTTTCCCCATGTTCAAAGTCATACTCATGGAAAGAGAGAACCAAAACAGTATCATCATCATAAAAAATTTGCGAAGTACCATCAGAAGCATGCGTGTCCCAATCAACAACCATTACACGTCTAACTCCAACTTTTTCTTGCAAATACTTAATCATCACAGCTACATTATTGAAGAAGCAAAGTCCTTCAGCGTGAGCAGTACCAGCATGATGGCCTGGCGGGCGAATTAACGCAAAACTTTGATCGCAAACTCCTTTAACAACAAGTTCCCCTGCTTTAATTGCTGTACCAGCCGCAGCTAGAGCCGCTTTAAATGTCCCCTCACTCACATAACTAAGTTCCCCAGCAACCCCCTTTCCCATTTTGGACAATTCATCAATAATATGGAAAATATATGGGTGATGAACACGTAAAATGTGTTCAATTTCAGCCCTTTCTCCCTCTAAGATAGCTACTCTATCTTCCCTTACAAGATCGCTTTTTCTTAGAAAATCAAGCGTCAATGTTATTCGTTGAGGAGATTCAAAACTCTCCATCCACGGGTGTGTAAAATCAGTAACATGCATCAAAGTATCAGGATGATACAACACAAATATTTTTCCCATGCCATTTACCAGCCTAAAACCATTTTCTAAGTAAAACTATTTATGATATTCACTCCAAGGAGGACCAGGATCATAGTATTGAACTTCCACCTCCGGTAATTCGAGTTGAAGCAAATAGGATAAACGTTTCATGCCTATTGTTTCAGTCGCATAATGTGTGGCTCCAATAAGTTTAACTCCCAAAATATTTGCTAGAAGAGCAGTTCTATGATGGAAATCACCGGTAACATACGTATCTACGTTCTTTTCCTTAGCTTTCATAAGCATACCCTCATTTACTCCTAAACCACCAGCAACAGCTACACATTTAACTTCTTCATCTAGCTTCCCAGTATAGCGAATACAGTTAACATTCAATTTTTCCATAATAAACTGCAAAAACACTGAAAGATTAAACTTCCTCCTAGTCAAGCATATTCTACCTAGGGGAATCATATCAGAATCATACAACGCAGGAAGAGTATCAATAACATCCAATTCCAATGTATCGGCAAGGGTATCACTAATTCCTCCCTCCACAGCATCCCAATTCGTATGAGCAACATATAAACCGATTTTATATCTAAGAGCAATTCCTAAAATCTTGATGTAGACATCTGAAACATGTAAAGTAGGCTTAGAAAACAAAGAATGATGGGTAATAATCAAATTTACTTTTTTACGCGCAGCCTCAACCATGGCATCATAAGTTGGATCTAAAGTTACCATAATTTTTTCAACCTCAAAATTTTTCTGCTCGTTCAAAAGACTTGGCCCTATCTGTAAACCTATCATATCACCCTTATAAGCCAGTGAAGGAGGAGCTATCTTCTCCAACTTCTTTATAACGTCAAATAAAGATATCACAGCAAACCACCTGGCAACGTAACCTTCTAGAATAGTAAGGTTAAAGTAATTATTAAGATTATTTCATTCCAGCTTAGTCAACAAAAATTATTTAAAAACATTACACATCACCCCGTTTTTGCCCACAGTGCCTTTTACGAGACCGCAGAGAGTAAGGGATAGAAATGACGGAAGAAGTCGATAGAGAAGAGATAGCAGTAAAAGCGCTAACATTAGTTGAGCTCAAAGGATTATCAGCAAGAATTGCAATGAACAAAGTAGCCCAAGAGATGGAAATAACCAATTGGAAAGAAAGAGGAGCAGCACACGCCTTAGTATTCGAAGTTCTAAGAAGAAAAAACGCCCTAGACAAAATACTAAATTTAACGTTGAGAGAAAGATCAGCACGATTAATGCACCCATACCTAAGAAACCTCTTAAGACTATCAATCTACCAAATGAAATTCGGCAAGACAAACAGCGCCCTAGTAACCAACGAAGCAGTAAAAATAACCAAAGAAAAATTCGGCGTAAAAACTGCAAAATTTGTAAACGCAATTTTGAGACAAGTAGAGAAATTCCCTCTCCAAAAAATCTACGAAAACCTGAATGACCTTGAAGTGCTCAGTATCAAATATTTTTATCCCACATGGCTCGTAAAATACCTAATCAAACTTGTAGGAAGACATATGGCAATAAAAATAATGGAAAAAACCAACACAGTACCACCAATATACTTACGAGTAAACACCCTAAAAAGCGAGAAAAATGAAATATTAAAAATGCTAAAAAGAGAAGGAATAAAAATAAAAGAAGATAAAGACCTACCAGACGTTATCAAAGTAATATCCTACGATAAACCAGTCACACGAACAAAAGCCTTCCAAGAAGGATACATATATATGCAAACAAAATCATCCGCTCTAGTTAGCCACGTATTAAACCCCGAACCAGGAGATTTCGTAATAGATTTATGTGCAGCCCCCGGCGGAAAAACAACACACATAGCCCAAATAATGAAAAACCACGGCAAAATTCTAGCCATAGATCTAAACATTAGACGAGTAAATGAAATGAAAGAAAAATTTAAAAAATTAGAAGTAAAAATAGCTCATCCACTAGTTGCAGACTCACGTATACTACATGCAACCACCCTTCACAAAGCCGATAAAGTACTTGTAGATGTTCCCTGCAGTTCAACCGGTGCCATATGGTCCAAACCAGAAATAAAATGGAAAGTAAAGCCCAGAGACATAAAACGCATAACCCAAATACAATGGGGGCTCCTAATAGCAGCAGCAAAACTCGTAAAAATAAACGGTATACTTGTATACTCCACATGTTCCATAACATTAGAGGAAAATGAACTACTTATTGAGAAGTTCCTAAAACTTAACCCAGAGTTCAAACTCATTCCAGCAGAACCATTCATAGGATGCAAAGCATACAGAGGCTTAGAAGACGCTCAAAGATTGTTCCCATATCCAAATGAAACCGAAGGATTCTTCATTGCAAAAATGAAAAGAATATATTAATCACACTTCAGAAAGAGATGCGAGAATTTTATGGAGTTAAAATAATAGCTTAAATATTCCAAGAACTATTTTAAAAAGCAAGTAAACAATGAAGTAGGGGCCCGTGGCCTAGCAGGATATGGCGCCGGCCTGCGGATAAAC
>CAYYZD010000050.1:0-8859 GCA_964476035.1 uncultured archaeon | reverse complement strand
GGGATATCCACGGATCACCTATAAATCCCTATGCAAGAGAATATCCTCGAGAACCTATACAAACAGGTTTATCGGTAATAGACGGTATGAACACGCTGGTAAGAGGGCAAAAGCTGCCATTATTTTCGGGCAGTGGATTGCCGCACAATAGAATAGCGGCACAAATAACAAGACAAGCAACTGTACCTGGGAAAGAGGAGGAATTTGCCATAGTGTTTGCAGCTATGGGTATCACTCAGGAAGAAGCAACATTTTTTTATCAGAACTTTAAGGAAACTGGAGCGTTGGAACATACGGTGTTATTTTTAAATCTAGCAAATGACCCTGCTATAGAGAGACTTATAACTCCGCGAATTGCTTTAACAACAGCAGAGTATCTAGCATACACCCAAAACTACCATATATTAGTCATATTAACAGACATTACAAATTATGCAGAAGCGCTACGGGAAATTTCGGCAGCAAGAGAAGAAGTGCCCGGACGGCGGGGCTATCCAGGTTATCTTTATACTGACCTTGCTACGATATATGAAAGAGCAGGAAGAATCCATGGGCGAAAAGGCACAATTACTCAAATGCCAATTCTTACGATGCCTCATGATGACATTACACATCCTGTGGTTGACCTTAGTGGCTATATAACTGAGGGGCAACTTATTCTTGATAGGGCTCTTCATCGTAAAGGTATCTACCCGCCAATAGATCCTCGTCCAAGTCTTTCTAGATTAATGAAGGAAGGAATAGGTGAGGGGCTAACAAGATTTGATCATAGAGAAGTTAGTGATCAACTCTACTATGCTTATAGTGAAGGTTGTGACTTGCGAGAGCTTGTTGAGGTTGTAGGTGAGGAAGCTTTGACAGAAAGGGACAGAAAATTTCTACAATTTGCAGATGAATTCGAAAGACGATTTATAAATCAGGGAGAATTTGAGAACAGAACATTTGACGATACGCTGGATTTGGCGTGGGATTTGCTATCCATGATTGAACCAGCGGAAATGAAACGAGTAGATCCTGAAACCATTGAATGGGCTAGAAAAACAGGCCGCTACAAATATACGGGATAATTATAATATATCTATCATTTTTAACCGCAACCGCATTCCGCACGCATACCAAAAATTGAATAATGCAAAAAATAAATCTACATTCAACGTTATGAAAATAAACGTTAAATCTACTTTTGATACATGCCCGGTTTCAATTAAAATATCCTATGATTTCGTACAACTTTGATTTAGGAAGTTGTTGTAATTATATTTTCGGTATCAAGATGATTAACAACCGTGATTATTGCTTCAATTTCTCCCTTTTGCTTTTTATAGTAGTTTAAATAGTCTTATTAGAAATTAAATTAAGGGCTAGCATGATATTTTCAGAATATGGAAACACTCAGCACTTCATGGAATACATTACGAGTAGATTTGAAGAAATATTACAAATTTTAATTTTAGTTGGAAATATCGCTGCAGTTATAACCATTATTGTCGGCTGTATTATGTGGTTTTCACGCTTTGACCCAAATGGAGGCAAGCGATTATTTCTTTACGGAATTATTTTGGCAATAATAATAAAATTCCTTGCTACTTTAAAATTCTCTTCAATGATTATGCCCTAGATCTATGTATCGAACCTTATATCCTTCAAAAATAACCTAAAGGGTACCAATCATGATTAAGGAAAACATAGATAATACTCGCGTCGAGAAAAAAACATACTTTGTGCTAGTGGTCACTTTGACACTAATTTTAATACTTTCTATATTTAATTTTCTTGCTACAGATTTTCTCGGTGATTTGTTCTCTGACTCCTTGGGTCTTGTCTTAAATTTAAAATTATTCTCAGTCTTGGACCTTTGGTCCTTGCTGATGGTAATTCTTACAATTTTTATATTTTTGACGTTTTTTAGCGATATAAGGACATATAGTGTGGACACCTTAGAAGTTAAAGGCCCGTATGCTGTTGTTAAACGAGGAAAAAAACGCATGATTTTAACGTGCAACGAAGTAATCAGCATACCAAGAACCGTCATCGGTGGGGAACAACGCCACGGATTAGAGACGAAATGTTCTGAAGAACTTCATGGGAGAATTTATAAATACTCTCATTTAATTTCTCTTAATAGAAATCTTTCGGAAAGGGCTCGCATTACTTTTGAAATAGCTTCAAGGAATGGTGTTATAAGGCTCAGATTTTATGTCATTTGCGAAGGGAAAGAAGAGTTAGAGACAGAGGCCATCGTTGAAGGGAGTAAAATATGTTCAGCTTTCCAATCTGTTTATGGGGAAGTTAAATTCAGAAACTTAAACGATGAAGAACTTATGGAAGCTATTTGGAATCCAGTTGGTGGAAAAATATATGAAGTAAATAAAGAAAAAAGCATGTTAACGGTTGTCAACGAGAATCAAAAAAGATATCTAGCCGTCCTAGAAATTTCCGATATACCTGAAATCAAAGCATGGAGAGAGAAAACTCAAGTAGATGCCCTAGTTCAGTATCTAATTAAAATGAAGAGCCAGGTGACAATAATATTTGTGCTAAGACCAAGTAAGGGAATAAAACGAGCAATAGGGAAAAAAATAAATGAATACAGAATAAGAAGCGCCTATAGAGAACTTAAGGAAAAAAGTAAAGAAAAAAATGACTTGAAGGCAAAATACAACGCAATTAAGGTGGAAGAGGAATATGTAGGGAAAATAGAAATGAGTAAAAAGACAGGAGAATGGGAAATACAAGCATATTCTGTGGTCTTAGGTGATGAAAAAGAAACGGTTTCTTTTGAAATACAAAAATTAAAGACTGCGCTTTCTAATGTTTATAGCGGCCAAAAATCAACAATAAAAATTAGAATTTTAACTGCTGAAGAAATTCGGAAAAATCTCGGGAGAATACTCTTTAGGCTACCACTTAGAGGAATAAAAACTAATCTGATGTCAAGTTTTCAGTTGGCAGCATATTTACACTTGCCAGAAAAACCCTTCCCAACATCTGCAACAAATGTAGAAACAACCACTTTTGAAATTCCACCTAAATCCTTAGTTACGGGGTCTTTAACCTTGGGAAAAGTCTTATACTTAGATAAGGAAATTTTTGATACGGGAATAAATCCAAAAGACTTAACGATGCATATGGCTGTAATTGGACAAACCGGGTTCGGAAAGACCAGATGCATACAGAAGATATTATGCGAATTATCTAAGTTAAGGCCAAATATTGGATGGGTTGTATTTGACTGGAAAGGCGAATATGCTGGACTAATAAAGATAATTAATCAGCCAGTACTTATCCTAAAACCTTTAACAGATTATGCTCCACTATACATCAACTTATTTGACCCTATGGGCGATAATCCAGAGGAACATGCCCAGAAACTTTTTTCAATAATAAGAGAAATCTATTCATCAATGTTTGAGGCACATGAAGCGCAATTATCGCTGCAGATGGAAAGAGTGTTAAGGGAAGCATTAGTTAGAGTTGTAATCGATCCAAATAAAAGAAGATTTAGAGACCTTTATAAGGAACTAGACATACTCGGAGACCGATGGCAAAGAACTATACCTACAATTTCTATAACAATAGAAGCCTTAAAGAACAGGTTAGATAGACTTACGAAGCCTCCTCTTGGAAAAATATTCACAAACCCACCTAATGTTAATTTTGACGACTTACTGGACAAAAAGGTGATCATAGACTTAAGTAAGGTTAGACTTAAGGGTACAAGAGATGATGCAAGATTGCTTATGAATATTCTTGTTAAGTACTTTTTTGACGCAGCATTACGCAGAGGACTACAAGAAGAGTTAAGACACTTAATTGTAGTTGAAGAGGCGCAATTTCTTGTACCACAGTTATTGATTAAAAAGACCACAATAGAGGGGACACCTCTAGAAGACATGATTATGCTTGAAAGGGCAACTGGGCAGGGATTAATATTTTCAGCGGTAAGACCAATAATAAGTGAACACATACTTGCAAACACATTAACAAAAATCGCATTTAGAACTCAGACAGATTCACAAATCATAGCCAAATACATGAATCTAAATGATGAACAAGAAAAGTGTTTAAGGATTTTACCAAAAAGAGAAGCTATAATCTTACATCCAAACTTTCCATATCCATACCGGTTTAGAACACTAGAGTTTGATGTATCGCAGGTGTCAGCTAGAGAGATAAGGGAAAATAATATGACACACTTTCCAAACATATATGCGAAGAACTCTAACTATTTAAAAGAACACGATGTTGAGCAGAAACTTACAGAGCTGCTTGACGAGCTTTGCGTACCCGATGATGACCCCTTCATACTCTCAACCATAAATGAACAACACATAGCAACAATACCAAAAATAAAGAGTAAATATGAATTTTTGGGTAGAGTCTTAGATTTAGTAAAAGAAGCAAAAAAGAGAGGTGGCAAGGAAGTAATAGTTGTAATGAATGAAGAAGATAAGGAGACAGCTGAAAGATATCTTAAAGACTATCACTTGCCGATAAGAATTTTCAGTTTAAGTGAATTAAAGGAGTTAAAAAAACATGTGCAATCACCTACACAAGCATATATGTTTACAACACATCAAAGTTCACAGATACCCAATAAGAAAAAAAATAAACCAGTCTACTTAACATTGGATCTTCGAAAAGATTTAGAAAAAATTAAGACCTCACCGTTAAAGGTGTTAATGCTTTTAAAATTAGCGGAGCTTGAAATAGCATCAATTAATGAAGTAGCAAAAGAGGTAAAACTCATGGAAAGTACTGTAGAAGATGCATGTCAGAAGTTGGCGGATAAAGATGCTTGGAGGGAACCGTTAGCGGAGAAAGTTGGACCTCAAACATATAAAATTACAAAATATGGACAAAAACTAGCTGAAGTTTTTAAATCTTTTAAGTGAAAATATCATTAAGAAGAACTATAGGTTTATTAGCTTGTTTTTAAAATAGGATATTTCTGCAATACTTCTTTATTGAGTCGATAACCACTATACGGGTCTCCCATGATTATTCCAGATTTTTTTAGTTCTCTTTTGATCTTTTGAAACTCATCTGGTTCTATAGGTCTTTTTAAATGTTTTTCAAAAAATGGGGAAATGCACTCTTCAATAAGTTCTATTTCTGAGACAGGCCCCCCTTTGTTATACAAATAGTCAATTATGATGGGTTTGAGTTCCTCCTTAACCTTTTCTTCATCTTTAATAATAGCTACGATTTTACGCAGAAAGCTTGAGATTTCCTTCCCCTCAGACGTTAAACTATAGAGTAAGGGCTGCCTAAAACTATCAATTATACCCTTTTCCTTGAGACTTTTAAGGCGTTTAAAAATTGTTCTAGTTTTAAAAGGAGCTCTTCTAATTATTTCCGACGTAGAAATCTCACCTGCTTCCTTAATAATGTCAAGAACTTTTCTTTCGGAAGGTGAAACATTGTCATGGTTAGGCGAACTGACGAAGTAGTAAACCCTATTCTTACTTCTTACTAGGAACCTCTTTATTCTCCCAACAACCCTAGATATTTCATTCTTGGGTACAAAAGAAGCTATATCCCTAAAGGTTAACGGTTCGTTACCTAAGGCGATTAACAAGAGTTCTTCGTAGCATTTTCTAATTTTTGAGAGTTCTGGAGGCCATTCAAAATTTTCGATTTCTGCTAGAATTTTTTCACCAAGAGAGGAAAGACTGTATAATTCTCCTCTTTTTACGACAAGCTTAGCTCTAATTAAGGGAACTAAGTAACACGCCTTAATCGTACTCTTACTATGATAAAAGTTTTTTCTTTTTAGCTTTTCTTGAATTGTTTTTAAATCCAAAACTTTATATTTCTTCAAAATGAGTAAAATTGCGCGTCTTCTAGGATTCTTGACAGAATTAAGAACTTCTCTAAGGGTTTCTTTAACAGATATCAGAACTGATAACTCCGTGTCCATTTTAGAGCACCATATCCTTTTAGGAAAAAAGTATTTAATAAAATTTTTGTTTAACAAAATGAAAAATAAAAGAAATCCATTACTAATTAAAGTATCTGATCTATTACACCATGTTTTGTTTGAATTTTTACTCTTTTTTATCATAAAACTTTAACTTAAAAATTAAAAAACAAAAAGCAATGAAGTTGAGAAAGGTGTACTGGAAGTGTCTTCTTTTGATAAAAATAAATAAAGTCAAATGTATCTGGGATAATAATTTTTCATAGGTCTTACAGTATCTCCTTTGCTTCTATAGGAAACTCGCAATAAAACAGCATCACAGATAAAATGTCCACAAGAAATGGGAGAAGGAGTAAATATCAATATACCAAGGACAGTAACAACGAACTATAGTTATAACTATTTTACGATGATTTTGTGGTAAGATAACTTATATTTTGGACCTGCGCAATTTGCAATCACTTTTAGTTGTAATGCTTTACACTTAGAACTGCCATGAACATGCAAAAACATTACGAAAAACGTATGTTTCTAAAATTATTATTGTTGCCTATGTATGATTTACTGTCTTTAATTTTTCTAATTCATATTCTAATTTTATCTCGTAGACTCCAGGCTGGGTTGAAATGATTAATGGTGCGCCCTTAGCAAGAGCTTCAAAGTTTAGCTCAAAAACACCTCTATTACTTTCTTTGACGGTTTCTATTCTTTCGGCATCAATAATAGAATAACAACCTTTCCTTTTGAATGTAAAATGTTTAGGTACCTTGAATTTCAAAAGTAAAAAATCTATGCTGCCACAGTTTTTGCACCGCTTTGAACCACTTTGGAGGTTTGGTGAATACAATGTACCACAACATAAGCATTTGTAGAACAGCTTTACATCATGCCCGTTTGTTTGTTGTTGAAGCATCTTCTTCACCTTTTCGTCCTTTTCGTTTGCACTTTTAATTCAATTATCTAATTGCTCCCATATAAACTAGGGTAATACATGTAGGCTACTGAGGATTTACCCACTTTAAAAGAAAGATTGTACTAATGTTAGTAGGGTGGCAAGAGTTGAGTTGGCTTTTAAAAATATTCGGAAGAAAAAGGGAGAAGAGAATAACATTGGGAATATATGGTGCCCCAAATGTCGGAAAAACAACATTAGCGAATAGAATTGCAAAGGATTGCGGTGTTCAGCCTCAAGGGGTAATTTCAGAAATTCCTCATGAAACCAGAGCAGTAGAAAAGATTGAGAAACTCCATCTAAACATTAATGGCAAGGTACTTCAAATAACCATGTTAGATATGCCTGGTTTAGCGACAAAGATAGATTATCGGGATTTTATAAAATATGGCTTAACGGAGGAAGAAGCTATTCGGCGAGCCAAGGAAGCCACGAAGGGGGTTATTGAAGCTGTGAAATGGCTGGATAAGGTTAATGTAGCAATTGCCGTTGTAGACTCGACAAAGGTGCCTTATGACCAGGTCAATATCATGTTAATTGGAACTTTGGAGGCAAAAGGCATACCAATAATTATTGCTGCTAATAAAATTGATTTAACGGAAGCTAGACCTCGTCTAGTTAAAGAGACCTTCCCAAATCACCAAGTAATTCCAATCTCGGCCTTGACCGGTGAAAACATCGAAGAACTTTACGAAGCTTTAGTAAAAATTGCGTAGGGGAGAAAAATGGAAATAAACTTCATTTCCAGAAATGCTACTAAGCATCTTAAAACGAAGGAAAAAATTCAAATGATATTAAAATTAATAAAGAACGGTATAATGATAGTATTAGAGGAAGGATTATCTCCAGAGGAGCAGATAGAACTCTTAAAGGAAACCATGAAGGAGATAGACCCGTTAAGGTTTGTTGGAATAGATATTATTTCCTTTAATGGGCCATTCATGAAAAAAAGTAAAGGAAATTTAGCTTCGCTTACAATAGTAGCTCCAGGAGGAAAGGTTGAGATCGTCAGAAGGACCCCAAATCAGCTTTCCTTGCAACTTCTATGAGGTTTAATATCAACTTTTTTGACACATAAGAAAATATTAAGGCTCTTATTTTATGTCATACTTTCTTGTTTTATCAGACTTGTTTATTGGCTAGGGTATTTGTTTTTAATGTTTGAAGAGGATTTTTTGACAGGCAGATAAGTCGACAAATCCATGTCCACTGATGTTAAAAGCTATTATCTTTTCCTCATTATTTTTCTTGGCTTTTAAGGTCTCATCGACTGCACACGCAATACTGTACGCGCTTTCAGGTGCGGGTAAAAATCCTTCGGATCTAATGAATAGCCTAGCTCTTCAAAAACATGTCTCTCGTCTACGGGATATGCAACAGCATTTATAATGCTTTGTTCTTAAAAGACTAATTATGGACGCAGCAGCGTGATAGCGTAGTCCTTCCGCATAAACAGTAGGCATTTCCTTTTTATGCCCCCAAGGTATACATTTTTAGTAGGGGTGTTTTCTCTGCGTGGTCTGCAAAGTCGTAGCGATATTCTCCGTTGACTAAGCTTGATGCAGCTTCAGTCTGGGCTGCTATGAACTTTACATCCTTGTCAACTTCGCCCCTTAAGATTTCACCTATGAAAGGCAGTGCAAAGCCCCCAAAATTACTGCCTCCACCCAAGCAACTAATCATTATATCAGGATATTCGTCGATAAGCTCAAATTGCTTTTTGGTTTCAAGTCCAATAATTGTTTGATGTAAGAGAACATGGTTTAAGACGCTTCTAAGACAATATACAGCATTTTCATACGTCAATGCAAACTCTAAGCCCTCAGATACCACAATACCTAAGCTACCCGGATGGTTGGGATTCTTCGTAAGTATCTCCTTACCAGTTTCGGTGATATTACTAGGACTAGGATAAAACTTCAGCACCATAAAGTTTCATTAAAGTTCTTCTACTAGGTTTCCAGTTATAAGCAAAGCGAACCCA
>CAYYZD010000049.1:0-8866 GCA_964476035.1 uncultured archaeon | reverse complement strand
GATAATGTGCTTATTATAGATGATTTGGTGACAACGGGAGGGAGTTTGATTAACTCTATTAATAATGTGAGGAGAGAGGGTGGTATTGTAAAGGATGTAGTTGTTTTTCTTGATAGGGAGCAAGGTGGTAAGGAAAATCTGAAGAACGTGGGCGTTAAATTACATAGCATCTTAAATGTTACAGAGTTGATAGAATATCTACGTGAACAAAGTGTTCTGGATGAAGAGACGTATTTGAAGTGTATTAATTATATTAGGGGGGAAAAGGTTAGAAAATAGCCTTATTTCTTTGACTTTTGTTTTTCTTCAGGTGTTTCCCAAAATGTTAATATTATCATAATTACTATGAGGGCGCCGATAATTATGGGAGCTAAATGAGATCTACGTAACCATAGGGAAACTACTCCCACTCTCGGTATGATAAATATGACAACGCCGTAAACATCTTCATCGGGGACCCATCCATCTGGAATAGGGTTTGTCTTATTATTGTCACCTTTAGTTAAGTAGAGATATTGATTTCGTTCCTCATCATATTTTATATCTATTACTCGATGAACAACAGTTTTGTTCGGTAAAATGTGTGGCGTAGACTCTGACGACTCAAAAACAATTATATCTCCTATCTCAATGTCTTTTGGATGCACCCCTTTAACTATTAGGATGTCCCCCTCGTGAAGAGTTGGTTCCATACTTACTCCTTCTACCACTACAACGGGCTTTGAAGTATTTAGTACATACTTTAAGGTTATATCTATTCCGTAGACTCCGCCAATGAGTATTAAGATTATTACAACGATTTCGATGATTTCTTTTGCCATCTTACTTCTTTCTTGGCTTTGTATCAATCTTTAGCCACCTTTCTGTGGGTACTATTTTCAATTTTTATGAGGTATTATATTTTTAATGATTTAGTATTTGATGAAAATAAAATTGCTTCCATACTCTGTTATTTTTGGAAGTAATAATTTATGGTGTTTTCTACGTTGCAAAATTCTAAGAGGACTTATTTATTTAAGACGATGGACGAAAATTTTAAATATCTGCTTTTGATAGTGTTTCCATTCAAGAAACTAATCTAACAGCTAGGATAAAATTAGTTTTCTAAAAGTTTATATAATCGTGTTTAATTGAATAGTTTGTTTAGAACAGCGTGGTGTTTACGGTGGTTAAGTGGCTAAAATTAGAGGAAATACTGATATATAAATTGTTACCCTATATTACGGTAATACTCGTAATTATTGGAATTTTATCTCTTCTAGGTTTAGTGATTCATGTAGAATATAGTGCACGTCGATCTTGGATTAAAATATTTGTTTCTATATTGTTGTTTTCGTTGTCCTTTGGTTTTGCTTTCCATTTTTTGCTAATTCTTCTAGGAGCATAGTCTGTAAAGTTTGCTTAACATTCAAATTTAGAATACTTGAAATTCTCCTTCAATTATCTTACGCGTTAACTTGGTTACATTTGTGACTTCCGTCTCTAATATTGATTCAATGTCGCTTTTTATAACGTTCCAATGAGCGTTTTCTTCAAGTAAGACTTGGGCATTAGCAAGTTGGGGGTCGGTAATTGGTTTACCTATTTGACTTAGGATTCTTATGTAAACTTCTTTTACGCCTTTCACTTCTTTTATAATTCTATCTGCGATATTTTTTGCAAGTATGTTGTATATTTTTCCTACATGGCTTCTAGGGTTTTTTCCTGCTGCTGCTTCTAACGACATTGGTCGCATGGGTGTTATTAGCCCATTGACGCGGTTTCCGCGTCCTACCTGTCCGTCGTCTCCCGATTCCGCAGATGTTCCAGTAACTGTTATGTAGACTCTCGGGTTATCTCTATCCATTTTATCGGCTGTGTTTACGAAGACTTCTACTTCTTTCTCGGTTATTTTGGATGCTAGGTCTAAGATTCTATTTGCTATTTCTTGTTTTACGTTTATGTAGTGGTCTAGGTCGTATGTTAGTGAAGATATTATTGCTGCTGCGATTGTTAGCCGTATCTTGTTGTTATATCTTAGTCCCATTACTTTGATGTCTTCTCCTACTTCTGGAAGTTCTTTTTTAAGTTTTGGTGAATTTAAGTACTGTTCAGTTTCTAATACAAGTTTTTCAGTTTCGGATAGAGGAGCAAAACTTACACCGAAGCTTGTATCGTTGGATAGAGGTACTTTGGATGGGTCTTTAAATAGCTCTGTTAAATCTTGGCTTCCTGGCCTTATTTTATAGTCTATTTGGACATGTTTTGAGATGTCCAAGAATCTAAAGCTTTTCTTTAAATATTGCTGAACCGAAGTCAGTGCAATAGTTCCTATTGGTATTCTTTCAATCTTATTGTCTTTAATAACTTCTGTGGTTGCTCTTCCTATTACAAGTAAATATATGGGTTCTAAGACTTCACCTCCCCCAAATCTTGGTTCTGACCGCCCACCTGCGAGACTGCCTTTATCAACGTTATGATGAAGTATTTGACCGTAATTCTCTAAGTAATATTTTGATAGATTGACGCTAAGTTGTTCTACCACTCCGTCACATATGGAATCTGGGTGGCCAAGCCCTTTTCTTTCAACCATTTCTACAGGTTGGTCTTCTATCGGCGTTGCATTCATTTTGTTTACTACTATTTTCTTCATTGTGTCTTTCTCCCCGCGTCGGATTTATCACACACTTACATAGTTTACTTATAAAAACTTTTTTACCATGACTCATGAAAATTAATGAAAATATGAATGAGAATAATAGTTGTGACCCCAAATAATATTAATATTAGGGGTCTACGTACTCTATATTGTTTACATGTTCGTCGAGGAAGAATCATTATGGAGCAGAACGATGCCAAAAAATATACTAGGATGCTGAGAAAGGAGTTTAAAGAAACCTATGGAGATTTGGCAGAGAAAGTTAGGAAAATTTCAGATAAAGAAGCAGAGGAATTATCTAGAAGATTGAATGTTCCGCTAGAAGTAGCTAAGGTAGCTATTAGATTGGATCTTGACGGGATCCTTGATCCGGAAAGTGTATGTGAAATATTAATGAGAGAAATGAAGAGATTAAGGGAAGTTGATTTTGAAGTCCCTCAGATTTCGTCTTATCTTTTTAATTTCGCCGTTAAGGAAGGAAAATGGATTGAGTACCTATATACTACCTTTAGGAAAGAAGCAGAGGAAGCTGTGAGAAATCTCGCCAACTGGGAACGTATAGTCTCTGATGATGAAACTATTTCTGATAGTTCTATTATTAACTTTTTAAATGAAAGAAAGAAAGTCATCGATGGAATTATTGAACCTGTTATGGATGAATGGTTAAAAACGCATGAAAAAGCTAATTATTTAGATGCCACGATAGCATTAATTTGTGCGCTTGAAAAAACTAATAGAAAAGAAGCGCTTAAGCTGCTAGAAGAGAGAAAAAAGGTTCTACAAGAATTTATGTCAAAAATATATGAGAGAATAAAAGATGTAAAGGGAATAAGACTTTTTGAGAATATTAAAAGTAGGGTAGCTGTAATTCTCGATGACTTGCTAAAGCCAGTTTCGGAACTAATGAAGGAAACTTACCTAGAATTAGTTTTAAATTCTGTACCGCGTCCAGTACCAAGAAAAATCCAAGTATCTCATTACCTTTTCGTAGGTGGACCAATTACAAGGGGTGGAAAAGTTGAACCTGATTTAGTTAAGCCTACTGATTTCTTGGAGCGAGATATTTTACTTGCGAGGAGAAGGAGTGGAGAAGATCAAGCCAAGTTTTTGATGTCTTCAATTGAAAAAGTATTAAAGGCTCTTCTGGAACAAGGGATGGACTACGAGACTGCAGTTATGCATGTTTTATCCGAAATGTACAAGAGATTTAACGTTGGTGAACTTCCTGAGCCAGAACTTAGAGAAGAGGTGAAAAAACTTGTTACACAATCGGGTGAAGAGAGAATAAAAGTTTTATCCGAATTTCTCTTTAACCACCTGGTAAATAAATTTGTTAAAAGTTAGGCTGGAGGCGGGTTTTTGTCGAGCTCAGAATCGCTTGAAACAGTTCTTTACTGGCTTTTAGATATATATGTCCCTGACTTAAATCTGCCATTTATTAAAAACGTTGAATTTAAAGGTGACATTCTTATAGCGTCTAAGCAACTTTGGACATTACTACATGAGAATACTGTTAGATCATGTCTTATCGGACCAGGTATCGTTAAGGGGACAATTTTACATAGGGGGTACCCGATTGGGGTTGAAGAAGCGGTTGGTGCTTTAATTTTCAATCCAGCAGAACTTAGACCTACAGTTCCGATCCCTCTTGTAAATATAGTTACACCTGAAGTCGTAGATCCGCTTGCTAAGTCCTCTGTTTCAGAAATAGCCACCATAATTGAAAAGGTTTTAGTTGACAGGGGCATGATTTTAGCTCCTAAAAAATTGACTGAAGTGAGAAGGAAGGGTACTATTCCAACCGTTGAATATCGAGAGAAGTTTCTTGAGAAAATCGAGGTTCATTTGACTTCTGGTTCTATGAAAGCGAAGTTTTTACTTGGAGGCGCCAAGAGACCGATATATAGTGCTTTTGTAAAGAGATATACGAAGAGGTTGTATGAGCATCCAGAAAGGCTTAAGGTTCTCCACGTTGATGAGCGGGTTTTTAAGTCTTTTGGCCGCGATACTATTTCTTACTGGTCTATTGTGGAGAAACTTCAGGCTCAACCCTTGGAAGAACAGCAAACTATTGATGGATACCAGCAGTTCGTTGAGGAATATACATCAGTCTTAGAATTTATGAAAAAATTTAAGAATGTTTATATTTTTAGTGATTAGATAACCTTATTCTTTTAACTGTTGCATTATTTTATTTCATGGAAAGTTCCGATTTCTTTATTTTTATTGTAGAAGACATCATTTACTTGAGACATACTCTTCCAGTTTGTTGATTGCTTCTTCGAGGATTTCTAGGGGGGGCAGGAACACCATTCTAAAGTGGTCTTTACCGTATACCGGATCGAATCCTGATCCAAATACCACTAAGACACCTTTACTTTTAAGAAGTCCTAGGACAAATTCTTTGTCATCTTTCCACTTATTTCCTAGATTTATTTTTGGGAAGGCATAGAATGCTGCCTCAGGTTTTGTACAGCTTATACCATCTATTTCATTAAGTCTTTTCCATGTGTAGTCTCTTCTTTTCCTTAATTTCTCTACCATTTCTCGTATGTGGTCTTGTGGGCCTTTAAGGGCGGTAGTAGCGGCTACTTGTGCAGGAGTATTTGCACTTAATCTTATTCTAGCTTGTTTTTCTACACCTTCGCGGAGATGTTCTAATTTTCCTTCTGGGTCGTAGAAGTACATGTAGCCTAGGCGCCAGCCTGTTGCAAGATATACTTTTGAAAAACCGTTAAAAACTACTACGGGAATATCCCCAGCAACTTTAGCTGTGTTGATATGTCTTTTTTCATAAACTATTTGATCGTATATTTCATCTGAAACAACGATAAGTTTGTGTTCAGCAGCTACATTTAATATTTCTTTGATTGTTTTTTCGTTGTATAAGGCTCCTGTTGGGTTATTTGGATTTATTATTACAAGCATTTTTGTTTTATTACTTATTTTATTTCTAATGTCTTCAATGTCTGGTTGCCAACCGTTCTCCTCGTCGCATTTATAGGATACGGGTTTTCCTCCGAAAAACTTGGTGTATGCTATGTATGGTGGATATGTGGGGCCTGGAACTAGTACTTCATCTTCTTTGTCAATTACAGTTGCGATGAGCATTGATATTGCCTCAGAGATTCCTGAAGTAATGACAACGTCTTCTGGGTCTATGTTTACATTGTTTAGTCGTTTTTCTTTTTCTACAATTGCTTCTCTAAGTTCTAAAAGGCCTTTAGAATCGCTATACCAATTATATCCCTTTTTTATTGCTTCGCAATAAGCTTCTTTTATATGTTGAGGGGTATCGAAATCGTATTTACACGGGTCGCCTATGTTTAGGTATATTATTTTCTTACCGGTTTTTTCTAATTTTTTAGCATGAACAACTACATCTCTAATGGCATATTCTATCGATTTAACGCGTTCAGTTAGATCTATCAATGCTCACCCCTTCTTATGAAAGAGTTCTTTGCGATAAGTATCTACTTAGTCACTTATTCTTATATTTTTTGGAGAGTTTAATGTTGAGTACGCAGCTTTTTATTTTGTTAAGAAAGTTGGTAATATTGGATGTAATTTAATAGGCGGATTGCATCTACATATAACTCGTAATAAGCAATGGTGATTTGAATGAAAGTTAAGATCTCACCTATTGCCCTCATTAAAATCATTGATGCTGCATCTCAGAGGTTGGATAGGGAAATTGGAGGGTTTTTAATAGGTAGGGTTGAGGACGACTGCTTGAATATTGTTAACGTTGAGACTCCTCGAAGCAAGGGTTCTAAAACTTATGTTGAAATAGACCCTCTTGACATGGCAATAATAGCTGAAAAATTAGAAAAAGAGGGGAGGAAGGAGAGAATTGTTGGTTGGTGGCATTCCCATCCAGGTTTTGGCGCTGATTTTATGAGTAGCTTGGATATAGACACTCAAAAGGTTTATCAATCTCTATTTGATAAGGCTGTTGCCTTGATTATCGACCCTACCTCTTGTGTTGGCGGAAAAGACTCTAGAAAAATTGATTTGAAGATATATAGGGTTGTTGGAGACAAGTATGAGGAAACGGAGTGGCAGGTCGGTGTAGATGATGTATGGAAAGTTGTGGAGGATGGTGTGAAACTGGTTTCAGAGATAAGGGGAGAAAAAGTGAGGGTTGATGATCTGCTGGAGAGAATATTAAGTGTATCTGAATTTAAGCAAGAAATAATGAAGTTAAGGGTTGCTGTTGAGAATTTTTCAACAATTAGAAGAGATCTTATGCAGTTTCAGACTAATGTTGAAACATTTATGACGTATTCAATTATAATATTCATGTTATTCTTCATTTTTGTTGCATTAATATTATTGAGTTTCATGTGAAACTTTAGAAATGAGGCTAAATTATTTAACGTGGATTGCTTTTGCTATATCGTATCTGGTTATTATTCCAAGGAGTTTCTTAGGATCATTTGGGTCAACAACTGGTAATCTTGATATATCATGTATAACTATTTTGCGGAGGACTGCATCTAGGGTTTCATTTGGATAAGCAACGATTAACTTTCTGGTTTCAATGTCCTCTACCTTCTTAGCATGTCTCTCTTCGGGTCTAACTTTCATGACGTCTTCGTATGTTACAATTCCTACAAGTTCTCCCTTTTCGTTTACCACTGGGAAACCTAGGTGCCCTGTTTTGTTAATTAGTTTTTCGAGGTCGTCTATCGTCGCGCTCGGCTCTATGGTAATTACATTTTTTGTCATGGCGTCTTTAACTCTTAGAGAAGATAATATGTCGGATAGAAGTTCGGGTATGTGTGCTGGGGAATCTGCTCGAGTTAGCACTTGTTTTTCATATATTGTGTAGTCTCCTGAAACTAGGTATGCCATTGTTGATGCTAATATGGCTGGGATTAAAATGTTGTAGTCTCCAGTCATCTCTGAAACCATTATTATAGGTGAAATTGGCACTTTAGCTGTACCGGAGAAAAAAGCAGCCATACCTATTAATGCAAAAATTTCAGGCTTAACCACAATTGTTGGGAAAAACATCTGAAAAGTTTTGCCTAATATACCGCCGAGCATTGCTCCGATAAATACAGATGGAGCAAAGACACCACCACTTCCACCAGAACTAATGGTGAAAGATGTAGCCAAAATTTTTGCAAAAATTAAGATAATCATTATTGACAATGCTAATTTTCCCTCTAAGGACCATTGGAGCCAGCCGTATCCAGGTCCTAAGACATACGGGAAAAAGTAAGCTACTAAACCTAAGAGAAAACCTCCTATTGCTGGTTTAAGCTGATCTGGTATTTGTAATCTTTTGAAAAAGTTGTCTCTTAAGCCGTAAAACACTTTAACATATAATATACCTAGTAAACCAGAGATTATACCCAACAAAGCAAAGAAAGGCATCTCAAATGGGTTAAAGCTATAGGGTGGAGCAAAGAATATTGGTTGCCATCCTGTTATTGCTGAGAAGACACTGTAGGCAATAAAACTAGATACGATCGTGGGTATAAATGCTTCAACTTCGTAATCCCTTTTGTAAAGCACTTCAATTCCAAAGAAAGCCCCTCCAAACGGTGCTTTAAAAATACTGCCTATACCAGCAGCGGCCCCACATATTACAAGCAACTCTCTTTCTTTTGCAGATAATTTTAGCTTTTGAGCTAATAATGATGCAAATCCAGCTCCTATTTGGGCTATTGGGCCCTCTCTACCAGCACTTCCACCAGAACCTATAGTTATGGCAGATGCAATGGTTTTTACTATAGGCACCCTTCCTCTAATTCTTCCCCCTTTAGCATGAATAGCCTCAATTACAGCATCTGTTCCATGTCCCTCAGCCTCTGGAGCAAACGTATAAACGATTAAACCACATATTAAACCCCCTAGGGTGGGAATTAATATTAAAAGCCATCTTCTAAACTCGCCATTCGTAGTTAAATGAAGATTTATAAGCAAAGTCTCCCCCGCAGGTGAGGGCGGATGAAAATTGCAAATGTAACCTAGAAACACTTGAGATAGCAAATGTAATAATGTGTAAAATAATAATGCACCTAATCCTGCTACAATGCCTACAACAGCACTTAATACGAGAATTTTCTTACTTATGACCTCGTTGAATTTCTTCAAATGAGCCATCGCTATCACTACAGATTTCAATATTCCAAAAATCGATTAAACAATAATAAGAAAAACCTTTCGGTAAAGAAAGAAACAATTAGCTATTTTTTTGAAAAATAGACTTGCCAA
>CAYYZD010000048.1:0-8880 GCA_964476035.1 uncultured archaeon | reverse complement strand
TTTTAGATCCAGATGAAAGAAGAAGAATCATTGGAAAACTGTTCATAGAGTTTTTTGAGAAGGAAGCTAGAAAAATCAATGCAAAGTATCTGATTCAAGGGACAATTGCACCCGATGTAATCGAGTCTACCCGTGGCGACGATGTTTCTGGACCCGGGTTCATAAAGTTACACCATAATGTTGGAGGGCTTCCAGAAAAGCTAGGTATGAAAGTTGTAGAACCGCTTCGACCCCTATTCAAATATCAAGTCCGAATATTGGCAAAAGAGCTTGGACTACCTGATTATATTGTGAATCGTCAACCTTTCCCAGGACCCGGGCTAGCCATTCGGATTCTAGGCAAAATAACTAAACAGCGTCTAAAAACTTTAAAAGAAATTACTGATGTAGTTAGTAAAACACTTGGGAAATATAATTATTCACAGTACTTTGCCACTTTAATACCGAACAAAGGTGTTTTCGTGAAGAAAGGTTTCCTATTTGATGTGTTAACAATTGGTGTAAAGGGCGATAGTAGGGTATTCGGTAAAATCTTAGGCATCGATGCGGACGACACCTATTTCAACCTATTAAGGTTGCAGAGCAATTTAACCAGCTTGCTTCCAGAAATTACCCGTGTCGCTTTGAGAATTACTGGGGATTACGGCAAGGATGATGCTGTAATCGTTAGAGCTGTCTTGACGAAAGACTTTATGACCGCAACTCCTGCAAATGTACCTAGAAATGATCTTGAAGAAATAGCGGAAATAGCAATGCAACACAAAAATGTTAAGTATGTTGGATATGAGATAACCACGAAGCCACCAAGTACAATAGAGCTAATATGACCGATTTCAAGTCGTTTTAGACGAAATTGTTAAATTACTTTGCTTCTTTAGTGATAGTTATCAGCGGCAGTAGGACGAGATAGAGTAACATTAGTAGCATCATTGAGTAGTAGAATGTTCCAGTATCCATTTTTATTATTTCCATGAAAAACGGTATTATGAAGCCGCCTATTTGGCTGAAAAGCCATAAAATTGATGCCGAAGTACCTGCTAACTCTTCACCTGAAATTGCAGCAGACCAATCTAATAATATAGGTAGCGCTGGAAGCATTATAAGGCCGAGATAGAACGCTGAAGCATAAAGTATGAGAAGATTACCCGTTAACGCAAAAACTATAAATGAGGGTATAGATCCAGCGATAGCAATTATAACGAAAATCTTTCTTTTCCCCATTTTAGCCGAAACAGCTGGAATAACTATTGATCCAAATATTCCTCCGATGACAATTAGACCACCGATTAAACCCGCATTTATTTGACTCACACTGTGTTCACCTAATATTTTCTCAATCCAAGTAGAAATTCCATTAAATGCACCCATTCCAACAAAAATCACAGCGCAAAGTATTAGAAAATCTCTTGCCTTTAGAAGTTTAATGACATCAGCCTTAAGTTCAAATGTTTTTCTACTTCCCTAATTTCAAAGCCTTCAGGTTTTTCCTTAGTTAGCAACCAGAAAATTACAGTGGAAAGTTTTCAGAAGCAATTTTCCTTTTAATCTCTAAATCTTTACCTAAAGTAAGAATACGAGTACCTCTATCATATCTTCAAGGCGACGATTCAAGAAAATACAGATGTTGCCACCCTTACGCCCCTCTACATTACAATTTATACTTTCAAGAAGTAAAGCTCGATTTACCCCTTCTTCTAAGTTCTTCTATAGCTGTATAAACCCTTATACCAGCTTCTTCAGCCAACTTTAAAGCCCTATCATCAACAAACGGAGAAACTATTACAAGCAGGTTCAACATTAAAAACCCTCTTATACAATGTTGCCTTTTTTAGAAAAGTGCCAACATCACCACGACTTATACTTGATTTCACCTCAATCAGAATATGTTTAGCGTCAACAATAGCTACATCGATATCAACTGTACTAGGCCGACCAAAAACATAGCCCTCCTTATCATAATAGGTCCACTTTTTAACCTTAACACCGAAGTAACTTTCAAGCAGGCTGCGGAGACCTTCTCTAAAAGCATCCTCCGAAAAAACAACGTGAACCTAAAGCCTGCAGATACCTTGCAAAATTACCCATACCTACATTGAAGTCCTCACGCAAAGCCTTAAGCTCATCCCACAGTTTAGTTGTTTCGCGAGTGAAATCCTCACGAAGCTTAACAGTCTCCTCACGCAAATTTTTGATCTCGTTCCAAAGTTTAGTAGTTTCCTCTCTTAAGCTTTTAACTTCGTTCCAAAGTTTAGTCGTCTCGCGAATGAAGTCCTCGCGAAGAGTTTTTATTTCTTTAATGATTTTCTCTAATTCACCCTTCGTTGCAAGAGCCTCTGCTAAAATGCCTATTATTTGAGCCTTAAATAGGGAGTCTTCCAATAATATTTTTGGTAATTCTTCCTTTATTACACGAATAATCTCTTCTCTCGACATACTCAAGAAATTACACCTCAATACTCTATAATTCAATTACATCAAAGCATATAAAAATATACATTCTCCAATCTGCCCTACAAACTCAACATCTACCCCTTATGTCAGCCAATCTAACAAATAACCAAAACTTTAGATATAATCTACCACATACCACCTAACACATTACATAAAATAAAAAATAAAAATAAGACTATATTCTAAAATTTTAAATTAAATAGAGTTAAGGACCCAATTTATAACCTATCTTCCTTAGAAACTCTTTTCTCTCCTTAACGTCCTTCTCCGTTTCAACTCCTTTAGTTCTAAGCCCATCTATAACCCCGAGAAGGCCTCTATTTCCATCTTCATCCTCATAGACAATAACCTTAACCGGATTTGCAGTAGCGCAGTAAATTGTACAAACCTCTGGAACTCTTTTTATTGCGTGAAGAACGTTGATTGGATACGCATCCCTAATGAAAATAATGAACATGTGTCCAGCTCCTATGTTTAAAGCATTTTTTGTAGCTGCTTCAACAAGCTCTGGATCGTTCCCCTCCCTTCTAACCAGACATGGACCGGAAGACTCGCAAAAAGCTATTCCAAATTTAATGTTTGGAACACTGTTCACCATAGCCTCATACAAGTCCTCAACGGTCTTAATGAAGTGTGAGGTGCCAATTATCACATTTGAATCTTTAGGCATTTCCACCTTAATCTCTAACACCGGCATGAACACCACCAAAAATAAACAAAACACCAAACTATATAAGCCTAATTAGTTGAACCCAGAAAATTTAATCTCAAATACCATCTCGCTAAAGTTTTTGAAATTAATATTCCTCTTGGAAAGAATCCAAAATTAACATCACCAACACAAGAAATCTATGTACACCACTGCGGCGCTCATGAAAGCCTATAACATACATTCTTCGGTCTTCGATGCAATATATGTAGCTTAAACATTTAGTGATCAATATCCAGGCTACATAAAAACATCTAGGTATCTTTGACTTGCGAGGCTGGAACTGGCAGAACTTAAAACCTAGCTAAAAGGATAGGGGTGTTTCTAAGTTTATGACAACCTTATACTGCGTCCATGAAACTAATTAGAGACTTAAAATGAGGCCCAGAACAACCATGTAAGGGTTACATGCAGCATGGCAACCACTAAGGCCTCTACTAGTCCAACGAAAGTATAGTAAGTAGCCCAAATGGCTATCCGCTTTATTTTACGTGGTTCTTTAATGATCTTAGCTAGCTTAGCACGTGTTATCTCTTCGACCTCATCAATCTTCTCTACTGGTATAAGAACCTGCATGGATGAGGAACGTCTTAGTGGCTTTCCTGGCTCTTGGATGTAAGTCTCTGTTGTGAAAGTTCGGTGATTTCTGAGTTTAGAAGCAAAGAAAAGCCAAAGTATGGTTCCTGAAGCCATTACAGCTATTAAAAGTCCGTGATGGAAGCCTTCACTAACAGCTACCACCCCAACCTGATGGAGTTGATAATGTTCAAGGTTAGGGTACGTGAATATGGGTATAAGCTCAGGGGCAAGTGTAGGTAGGAATAGGTGTCTTGCAATGAGATCCCCGAAGTTAGCTCCTACAGTCACTATAAGGGCGCACACCCAGTGATACAGTTTCCATGTTTCTATAATGTTATCTCTTAGCAGTTTCTTCGTAGCATCTACTGCTGGGTAAATGTGTAGTGGGAAGATGAGACCCACTGTGAATGTTGCCCACCAAGCTAGGGCCCAAGGTTGCCAGGAAAAACGTGGCTCCATATAAAATGGCATCACAAACATGACAATTAACCCTATAGGGAAAACAGCCACTAAAACTATCGCCTTCTTAGTTTCATCTTTTATCCTTACATGCTGACGGCCCTCAACCATTACGCTCTTATCCAAATCGGTCAACCCCAGCTAAGACAAGCGACCAAATAAATAAAATTAGGGTAGCACCGGAATACAACTGCTAACATAGCTTTAACCAACTTCATTGCTACGAGTTACTCAAACAAGCTTCTATTTAAGTGTTCTGATAACTTCACTTTAATAGTTTACAAACGTTAAATGTAGGGCCCCTAGCCCCTAAGATACCATCATCACTGGATACCACGTTCCCCTATATCCCCTACCAGTGGTCTTAGTCCTACATCTCCCATACACAGTTTCCATAAACTCTTTTCCTTATACTTCCTTTCGATTAAGTATATTCAATCATTATGGATGCTACAGCCGTTAAGCTGAAGAACCCAGAAAAACGGAGATAAGCTGTAAAAGTTCCATATCTGGGAAACTTCAATTAGCACCAAAATTACAGCCATAAGATAATAGTTCCGCGTCTCCTAAACTGGAAATAAAAAATATTATTCTTTAATCAAACTTAAAGCATTAGTTGGAATCTTCCACCTACCCCTTCTATAGTCGTAAAGATTTAAGGGAAGTTTAAAAGTTATGCCAGAAACGTAACGAACAAACCATACATTAAAAGGTTTATCAAAATATTTCTTCAAAACCTTGGCAAACCAGATACCTCCACCCTCAGGAAGAAAAATAATACTTAAAACCACATTCTCACGTTTGCCTCGAAGTTTACTTGTAAAATGCAAAGGCAGATCATCTAAAGCAGCGATAAAAGCACGATAAACCTTCTCATCCATCTCAGCCATAAAAACAGCAACCTCACTTAAACCAATATTAGAAGCATCACACCCACTAACAATAATGCCACGAGACCTCAAATCTTTAAGTCTTCTAACAGCCTCATTCATACTAATTTTTAAAGCCCCACGAACGCCACGAACATCAGCAACCCCATTCTCCCAAACAAAATCCAAAATCTTCAAATCAACCTTATCAAGCTTCTCAACCTCAACATCCTCAAAAACAGGACCTTCAACACCTAAAACCTCATAGTACTCTCCTTCCAACAGCACCTTCTTAAACCAAAGAGCCCAAGCCTCCCACTCAATCCTCCAACCAACCTTAGGAACATAAAACCTAAAACTATTGTTTACACTCTGGAATAAAACCTAAATTTTATTTTTTATTTTACTTTGTGTCATTTACCATATTAGAAACGCGCGCTACTTTAATCGTCGAATTTTAATAATTTCTTCAAAGATTTCTCTAGAAGCGTGTTCAAATTTTCTCTTGTTTGATAAGGTTGTATGCTGTGTCTTTTACTCGTTTCCAATACATGTAGAAGCCGTCATAAGATAAGTAATAGTAGTATTTGTTGTTTTGTTTAAATCCTTGAACAATTCCAACCTTCCTAGCTTTTGAAATAAGGTATTCTAATTGTTTTTCTGATAAAGCTAGTTCTTCCATCAACTCTTCCTTTATTCCTTAAAAATTTTTTACGAGAAAATCAAGGATTTAAAAGGAGAATAAAACTTATACCATTTGTACATATATTGGTGAGTAGGGATGTCTCTAAAAGCCTTTACACTTGATGATCTTCTCTTGAAACGTTAGAAAGCTTAGCGCGCTATGTGAAGAGTATTGTTAAGATTATTGTTACCCACATTGAGATTTGCAAACCTATAATCCACCAGATTCTATTTCTAAGTTCTCTTAACCCTGTTTCAACGTGGTTAAGTCTACGGTTAAAATCTTCTCTAAACTCACCTATTCTTTTATCCATTTGCCCAAGAATACCCTCAACCTTAGCCAGTCTTTCCTCAACACTCAACACCCATCACCTTTTCAAAATGTTGTAGACACTATCTCTAAGTGTTTTAAGCCAATAAGTGAAGCTGTCATACGATAAATAGTAATGTGCTATGTTGTTTTCATCTCTACGGTTTTTCAGCAAACCTATTTCCCTCAGTTTTCTCGCTACGTTGTTAAACTGCTTCTCACTTATTGCTAACGCCTCTTTTATCTCAGCTTTAGTCGCGTAAGGATTGTCCCTTAGGTAGTATATGAATTCTATTATCCTCTGCTGCATATCAGGATATATGCTTAATAGTTGTACCAACTTCTCTAAGCCCAACGTGGCCACCCTTCTGAAGGGTATTTTATCCTTTCAGACGGTAAATTTTATTTAAATGTTTTGATTCTATGCCGACTAAAATAAGATTTGAGTGATGGTCATAGTTTTCATTTGGGTAGTATCTTACCTTAGGAAAGGTAAATAACGTGTTTAACAACTGTGGCAGAACATAAACATGCGAAGTTTTGAGTACGCCGAACACGTAGTCAATAGCCATTGATTACACCTAAAACAACATCTTGAAGGCTGGTTTATTAAACCTTCCGTTCTAATCGCCTCCGTCGCATGAATCGCAACGCACCGCACGAGTAAACATTGCAAAAACCATATACCTGAAAAATTTACAGTCGACAGCCTAATGTACTTGTTTTAATCTCTATAAGCCGATGAAAACGTAGAGAACGGGGAAACGTAAAATACCCGGCAGCAATAAGCATAGAGAAAACCGTAAACAGAGGTACGAAGACGAATAGTTTGCTTTACTAACGTTTGCTGTTACGTTAGTTTCGACGAGCGTCGTTTTTCGTGACTGGGCTGCTTGAGTGAGGTGTGACGGTGTTTAATTTTTTTGTCGAGAAACATCTCACATATAGTTCCTATGTAAAAATTTCAGAAAAAAGAGTGTAGTGTTGAAAGTTTTACGAAGTGTGGTGTACTCGAGGTAGGTTTTGACTCATGTTCTCGGTGATAATCTCGCACGCGTCGAGTAGTAGGTTTAAAGCGTCTTGATGCGTCTCTTTGTCGTTTAACTTCTTAAGTAGCGTTATCGTTGCGGTTATGACGCCTAAAGCAAACTCCACGCTGTCTTTCGTCTCCATCTCACACCACACCTCGAAACAAAGTAATGTATGACTCGGATTTAAGTTTTACTTGAGCAGATTTATGCAAAAAAAGCAGTACGGAGTACGGGAAACGGAAAACAGGAAGTAACGTATTAAGTCGTGTTATTGCATACCAACAAAACTTATATACACTGTCGCATGTAATTTACTTGCACGGCGTGAAAAAGACTATTTTTGTTCCGTTCGATGAATCGGCTTACAAGAAGACACTAGAAGAGTATCTAAATTTTTTGTCGGAGACTCCTTAAAACTCAAATCATAACGGTAAACATCAAGCTGATAAAAAATCTTAAAAACTTCGCCTAGAAAACGCCCATCAGACAATTTTTCAAATATAGGGAAGCCAAAAGGAGCATGATAAACAATATTCCTAACAGAAACCATAGGACTAACCTTAAACCAGGTTGAAACCCAAAGCTTTTCCTCATCGCCTCGAAGTTGCATCCTAGCAAACTCCCAAGCCAAATCACCTGCCTCTTCAACCCCTTCCAAACACCTAGGCATAAAAAGGCGAAAAGCCTCCCTAGCCAAAACACCCCTTAACAAACCCGCATCAACCAAATCCCTAGAAACAAAAATAATATCACCCTCCCTACGAACACCAAATCACCTACCACTCAAATCAAAACCAAAATCACCAAAAGAAACATTAGGAATATCCGTTGGCACATCAACATTCAAAATCCTAGACGCAGAACTGACGAAACCCTTAAAAACATCACTTAGATCCAACATAACATCACCACTAAACACCAATAACACTAATCATAAATATTTTGTAATCATAGCTAAAAACGTTATCGGGAAACGAAGCAATTTCCAAAAAACAAAACAGAAAAAACATAAAAAACAAGAAGAATTATTAAAAGACCCAAAACACTCCAAATCAAGGATAAAAAAACAGATTAATATCAGAAGAAAAGTTTTGAAAAAGATAACATAATATCTCCTACTCTAACCTACTCTATATACAGCGCAAGCGGAACACAGCAGGGAAAAACATGAAAGAAACGAATGAAAAGCTGCAAAACATAATAAACAAGTTAAGAAAAGAGAAAAGAGAAGCAAGAATCATAGTACTTAAAAGTGGAAAAATAATCATCCTAACAGAAAACACAAAAACAAAAAAATAGAGATTAAATTAGTGTACACCACAAGTCCCCCTTACACAGCAAATTCTGCAAATTCGCTTCAAGGAACTGGCCATGGATTCTTTTGCGGCCAAGCTGAAGCACCAGATACAACGAAGACAGCGACAACAGCGAGAATCGCCACTATTAAAGCCAATTTTTTCCAGTTCATTTTTGATCAAAATGATAATGATACATTATGATAAATTATTATTTGAAGAAACAGTTGTAAAATAAAAGAAAACAGTTGCATCAAAAAATTTAACCGTTAAACCTCAAAAAATAACGGTTGAAGAGGAGAGGGAAAATGTCAAAAAAGACCTTATATATAGCAACAGTAGGAGAACACAATAAACCAGTAGAAATAGGACTAACAAAATACCCAATAGACAAAGTAGTACTCCTACCCTCTGAAGAAACATTACCATACGCAGAAGAACTCAAAAGAAAAATATACAACGACTACGGAATACCAGTTGAAATAGTAACCGT
>CAYYZD010000047.1:0-9019 GCA_964476035.1 uncultured archaeon | reverse complement strand
AAAGCCACAACTTTAAAGAACTACAACATACATTTCGCTTAAACACCATTAACAAAAATCTTTAGAATTTCATACATATAAGAGTTCCAAGTTTTTAGCAGTAAACATGTTTTTAGCGCCATTAATGGAAGAGAAAACGTAGATTAACTTGGATTTGGAAACTGCTAGGTTGTTATAACAGCAATTTATGATTAGTCATCTTTCTTTCCTTGCCAGTAATTGGATATTATAATTCTAACTGTCTGTGAGAGGTTTAATAAAAACTCCCAAGAATCCCTTGCAAAAAGAAGAGCGAACACAAACAGATACAATCTTAGAATTTGGAAAAATATTTAAATATTTATGAAAATTCTACCAAGGCGTGTGTGTAGCAATGATCAAAGCTTATCTGAGGAAAAAGGTTGAAAGCATAGAGGTTAAGAAACGGACTGTATCTCAGCTATTGGCAGATATGGCTAAGACAGCCTTTCAAGGTAGGAGGTTAGGCGAAGCAGTTGAAGTCTGGGAGGAAATGTTGCGTGAAGAAAATCTAACCATCATACTGGGCCTAGCCGGATCTCTAAGTGTAGCTGGCCAGTGGAAAATTATTAACTGGCTTATCAAGAAACGGTTTATTGACGTTCTGGTTTCTACGGGTGCGAATATTTCCGAGGATATTGTAGAAGCAATGGGCTTTTGCTACTGGCAGGGTAATCCAAACGTAGATGATGTTGAACTGTTAAAAAGTGATATAAATCGCTATTACGATGTATATGGTTTAGAAACAGATTACAGGAAAATGGAGGAACTCCTAGCTGAATTTATCTCCAAATTAGACCCTGACTATCCTTACTCATCTATGGAATTCTTGTACGAGCTTGGAAAATGGCTAAGCAGTAAAGAGATAAAGAGCATAGTGGCCACGGCTGCTGAACATAAGGTTCCAGTTTTCTGTCCAGCCATAGCCGATAGTGCTTACGGTGAGGCGTTCTTATTAGCAAAGAGTAGAGGCTATAACCTAGTGATTGATGGAATGAAAGATTTTTATCAGTTTATGAGTATAGGTGAAAAAACCGGAGATGTCGCGGTCATTTATATCGGAGGAGGAGTTCCGAAGGACTTTACTCAATTATTAGCTGTTTCTCTGTCATTAAAAATGAAAGACCGGAAAATTCCTGAGAGAAAGGGTTTTGCCCGCGACACAACGGGGGAATATTACTACCCACATAAATATGCAATTCAGATAACGACGGACTCTCCCCATTGGGGCGGTCTATCCGGATGCACCCTGGAAGAGGCCGTAAGTTGGGGAAAGATCTCCAACGAAGGAAAAAAAGTTACTTGTTACTGTGATGCAACCATTGCCTTGCCCCTTATAGCTCATGCACTTAATGAAAGAGTTAACTTTAAACGGAAGGCGCCTGATTTTTCGTGGCTTTTAGAATCTTAAGATGAGAAGGAGTGAGAACCGTGGTTAAAGTCTTGGGATATGATGATGTGAAAAATCTCATAGTGGGCGCGACGATTTTAGGAACGGGTGGAGGTGGAGAGCCCAAAGAAGGACTTAAAATTTTAACAAAAGACCTAGATTCTGGAAGAGAGCTAAAAATAGTGAAAGCATCAGAATTAGATTCTGAATCCTTAGTGATATGTGCTTACTTTTGCGGGTCAATTCCTCCCCCAGGAAAAAAGGAGGCCCAACCAGAATTTGACCAAAGACACATAACAAAGGCGTTCAATGTTATGGAAAGGAGATTAGGCAAAAAAATTTCCGCTGTAATTCCAACGGAGATTGGAGCGGAAAACACAGCTGTAGCTTTACACTTAGCGGCCAAGCTTGGCGTACCTGCTATGGATGGAGATCAAGTAGGGCGTTCAGCACCGGAGCTTAATCAATCATCATACGTAATATTTCAGGTCAAAGCTACGCCTTCGGTTATTACAGATCCTCACGGAAACATCGTGGTAGTTGAGGATTATGTAAACATATCAAATTATGAGTCCATTGTGCGGAGTTTAGCTATAGCCTCGGGAGGCTCCGTCCTTGTAATGGACAGCCCCATTAAAGCAGAAAAGGCAGGAAAAGTAGCGATTAATAATTCCGTTTCAAGAGCGATCGAACTCGGAAAAGTCATTGAAGAAGCTAGGAAACATAATAAAAACCCCATAGAAGCCGCTATAAAGTTTGTTAAAGGATTTAAGGTTTTTACTGGTTTCATAACAAGTTATTCGCTCAAAGTAGAGTATGGTTTCCTTATGGGAGAAATTGAAATTAAAGGGTCGGGGGAGTGGAAAGGGCACAGCTTTCGAATTTGGGTAAAAAACGAGAACATAATTGGGTGGAGAGACGGTAGAGTTGCTGTTATGCCTCCCGACTTAATTTGTATGATTGATGATAATGGTTATGGGATAACTAATAGCCAAGTAAGAACAGGGATGAAAGTTAATATAATAGGCGTTAAAGCTCATGAAATATGGCGCACGCCTCAAGGAATAGAGTTCTTTGGCCCGAGACACTTCGGGTTCGATTATGATTATGTTCCAATTGAAAAATTGCTTAACGAAATATGATGCCGTAAGATCTCAAGTTTTTAAATTTCTCTTAAAGATCTTATTTGCTGAAAAAGTTTCATGATATAGTTAGGGTAGAGTGCTGGTGGATTTAAATGATGCCTACTGTAACGGTAGTTTTCGAACCTGGAAGAAAAGAAGCAAAAGTGCCGCTTAAATCCACAATTTTTTATGCAGCTAAGGAGGCAAACATTAACATTCGATCTGAATGTGGCGGAAAAGGACTATGTGGTAAGTGTAAGATAATTATTAAGGACCCCAAGGCTGTAAGCAAAATTACAAATGTGGAGAAAAAGCACTTATCTAAGTCAGAAATTAAGCTTGGATACAGATTAGCTTGTCAAACCAAAGTTTTAAGGGATGTAAAAGTAATTGTTCCTGCGGAAAGTCTGCAAAAGACTCTTAAAATTCAAGTTCTAGGACTGGAAAGGAAAATAGAATTGAATCCTTATCTAACGAAGTTTCACGTAAAACTAAATAAACCAACATTATCTGACTATAGGCCCGACTTCGAAAGACTTGTAGATGCATTATCAGATAAAATCCCAAGGACTATCGATTTAAAGATCGATTACAAGATCCTTAAGGAACTCCCACACATCCTTCGAAATGCAAATTGGGATATCACGGTAACCATGTGGAATGATTACAAGATTATCGCTATTGAGCCGGGTGACACTTCAAATTCCTTATTTGGATTTGCTATAGATATTGGTACTTCAAAAGTAGTTGGTCATCTAGTAGATTTAACGTCCGGTGAAACAGTTGCTGTAGAAGCCATTGAAAATCCACAATCAGTCCATGGGGAAGACATAATAACGCGGATAACCTTTGCATCCATTAACAAGACTAATATGGAAACATTACAGAAGCTTGTGGTTGACGGAGTAAACAAGGTTATACGTCAAGCTTGCGAAAAAGCGCACATTGAACTAAATAAAGTTTACGAAATCATTGTTGTTGGCAATACCGCAATGCATCACCTCTTCTTGGGAATTCAACCAAAATATCTCGCTTTATCGCCCTACACACCAGTAATAAAGAAACAAATAAGGCTTGCGGCAAGAGAATTGAATATAAACGCGAATCAAGGCGCAGTTATAACTATACTACCTGTTATTGCAGGGTTCGTCGGTGCAGACGCTATTGCAGATGTTTTGGCTACTGGAATATATGAATCCGAAGAGCTTTCGTTACTTATAGATATTGGAACAAACACCGAAATTCTTCTCGGAAACAAAGATGATATATTGTGCTGTTCTTGTGCATCCGGACCTGCGTTCGAGGGGGCGCATATAAAGCATGGAATGAAAGCTATGAGCGGTGCCATAGAAAAAATCAGTATAAATTCGGACTTCGAAGTTAAGTACAAAACCATAGGAAACACAAAGCCTCTAGGACTATGCGGTTCTGCCATGATCGACATTGTTGCTGAAATGCTAAAAAGAAGAATTATAAATCAACAAGGAAAATTTAACGTAAACATAAAAACGAGAAGACTTAGAAGAATTAATGATGAGATAGAATTTATTATTGTATGGGGAAATGAAACCGCAACGGGCAAAGAAATAACAATTACGCAGAAAGATATAAGAGCGATACAATTAGCAAAAGCGGCAATTTATGCTGGTTGCTCACTTTTAATGAAGAGAAAAAATGTGAAAGAAAATGATATTGACAAGATTTTTATTGCAGGTGCTTTTGGGAACTATCTAAACCTAGAAAATGCGAAAACTATAAGCTTAATCCCAAACGTGCCGACAGAAAAAATAACATTCATAGGTAACGCAGCAGTATCGGGTGCAAAAATGGCTTTGATATCAAAGGAAATGAGAAAAAAAGCTGAAGAAATAGCAAATAAAGTCCGTTATTTAGAAATAGCAAGTGATCCTGACTTTAACCAAGAGTTGATTAAAGCCTTACCATTTTCACATAAGAATTGAAGGTAGATTTTTAAACTATACTATTCATTTACTATTTTATTATTGTCTTTTTACTTGCGATTTCTGCTAACTGACGAAGAAGAAGTTGATTATGAAGATAAACTTATTTATCTATACTGTATGGTCATACAGTGATGCGGTATTTCTCTCATTCCTTGTAGTCCTTTTAATTTTATAAAAAGAAAGAGACTGAGAAGGTTGTATGTTATCGCTTACGTGCTCGCCAGCGCCAGATAACAATAGCTATTATTATAATTGCCGCGACAATAATTGCATAAAGCCAGCTCGGTATTGTTGGTGGAGGCGGAGATGTTACTGTTAGGGTTGCTGTTTTTCCGCCAACCTCAATGGTATAGTCTCCAGGAATATCCTTAGAAATTGTGAACGTTACAGTTGTTGAGGCACCCGCCTCCAATGTTACATTCTTAGCATCTTCTATTTCACCATTAACAATTAATTCTACCCTATATTCTCCGGCTGCAGTTCCTTGATTCTCAACTGTGACTGTAACTATTGCTTCTTCGCCTACCTCAACCTCCGAAGGACTAACCAAAAGGTTAGTAACGACAAAGACTGGAACCATTCCTGTTACTGTTAGGGTTGCTGTTTTTCCGCCAACCTCAATGGTATAGTCTCCAGGAATATCCTTAGAAATTGTGAACGTTACAGTTGTTGAGGCTCCAGCTTCCAGCGTAACATTTTTGTAGGCCTCGGGATGCCCATTAACCTTTAGTATTACTTGATGTGTGTCTCTAAAATTACGTTCGTTAGTGACGGTGACTGTAACTATTGCTTCTTCGCCTACCTCAACCTCCGAAGGACTAACCGTCAAATCTAGGCAAGTGAATGGCCATCGGCTTCCCCAAGTCTTCCCAAGATCTTCTTCAATTAAGCTGAGGTCATCTTCATCTATAATACCATCACCGTTAATATCAGCAATCGACGAGTATTCGGGGTCGCCAAGTCCGGAACCAAGGGCGGCTTTAACCGTATTATAATCACGCATATCTACTTCAAAGTCGAAGTTAATATCAGTATAAAGGGGAGTCGTAAAGTATTTGCGGTTAGCAATTAGATGAATAGTATTAGTTGTAAGATCCCATCCTCCTTCTGGGAATATGTAAGGCCCGCATCCCACTAGCTTACTTAACCTTACGGTTCCTAAAGGACCGTTGTCGATCTCCATATAGAAATCGTTCCATTCATTCCAGCCTTCAGGATCCGTAACTTGGCTCCATATAGGCGGATATAGCGCGAGGGCCCATATATTTAGTTCTCGCATTCGTGACAAACTTGCTGAATTATAGTAGATTTCAATTTGAGTTGGGCTAACGACGTTGGTATGGTTTAGGTCCCACCAGACACCATAAGCGTCAGGGATCTGATGTTCAGCTAAATAATTAAGGTTGAAGGCGATATCATAAGCTGTAACTGGCTCGCCAGTATGCCATGTAACATCATCTCGCAACCATATCGTAATTTTCTGACCTGGCCCCCAAGGTCCATCCCAAGTTTCGGTATCATTCCAAGCAATGGCAATCCAAGGAACCATCTCACCGGTAATGGGGTTAATCTCGGCCAAACGCCCTTGGACGCTAAGTAAAACGTACATCCCCCAGCCCATTGTAAACCATTTTGTAGGATTTAGATTTGTAGGAGTATATGCAAAAGAAGAATAGAAATCTCCGTGGAAACTGTTCTTCCAGCGCGGAAGTATGGAACTAGGAACGTATCCGGTTAGTCTGGTCTCAGCTGGATCTGGAACTGCCATCATAGATAATAGATCAGGGTGACATACACGTGTACATTCAACAGCTCGTTGGACTACCATAGGACAAATATCTGCTATTATTCCCTGTAGATCATAAATAGCTTGCTTAACTTCAACTTCATCTAAACTAGTCGTGATAATGTCAATTAATGTGTCTACAGTATCGTTAGCTAGACCAAACCAGTTAAAAGTACCTTCAGCGTATGCCATGTCCGAGTGAAAGTGATAGTAAAACTGAGTGTATAATGGAGGGGACCACCAAGTGAAACAATAGCTTATGTCGAAGTCGAAAGGTGGACTGCCCATTCGACTTTCTAACATTGGTTCGGGTTCGGATATAACTTCCACGTCTATTCCGATATTTTGTATCTCAGCGGTCCAGCTGAGTAGCCAATCCCAAACATCCGGCCAGTCTTGGGTGCCATAGGCATAAAGTTTCCGTATTTTCGTACCGTTCGGATATTCCCAATGGTCAATTTCTCCAGGACTAGGCGAAGGGATAACATTTCCCTCCGCATCTTTAGGCACATACCCGCCAGCAAGCAGTAAAGCTATTGCTAAATCAGGATCATACGCGTGCCATGGGTATTCTTCTGGACCAACAGGATTGTAACACCCCCAGAGTTCTCCTACATACCGATCTAAAACTGAACTTTGTGCCGGGTATCTATAATGGGCGCACCATTTGTTATGATACGCAACTTTGTTATATAATGCACTCATAGCACGTCTAAAGTAAATGTCGTTTGTAGGAGCTCTCCTCAAATTGAAAGCAAATCCTTCTACCATGAACACGGGTAACTGAAAAGTCTTGAACCCCGCCTCCTTAGCGGCTTCTACAGTTTCAGTAGCCCATACACTTGTTTGATGAATCTCACCGGCTTTCATAGCGTCTAATCCTGCAGGACCATCTAATGGGCTAAAAATGTAGACATTATCAAAGTTTGGACCCGCAACAGTAGGACCGTATGCCTTAGCAACCCGGATCCTAGGAAGTTGTATTGGGAGAAGTATGAAAACAATGGTTAATACCAGAAGTTTCTTGTAAAGTTTTCCCATGTTACTCAACCTTACTCACCTGCCTTCTTTCAAAGAAATTTAATAAGCTCACAACTTTTAAAAAACTTATGGACCAATCTAAACAGTCTAATGATATCTGCCTCTGCCTAGTAAATTTCAGTTTGTTTAAAAACACTAGTTCTTTTTACAAAAGTTTTTATTTTCATTTTTGAATACAAAATATTTTGTAGGAGCAAGGGGTAATGAAAGAGTATATCTTCAAAAGAATTGTACATACGTTTATCACTTTATACATTATAGTATCTCTCACGTTCATATTTCTTCAAGTTTTGTCACCAGTTGACCCTCTAACTATGTATCTCGGAAGAGGAGCACCTATGGCAAACCCCAGAATAAGGGAAGAGATAATAGTTAGGTTTGGCCTCAATGAGTCAATAGCTCAGCGTTATGTCAAGTATATAATAAACACATTCACGGGTAACTTTGGCTACTCTATTAAAACTCAAACCCCTGTAATTTATGAACTAAGTAGACGTATTGGCCCAACATTACTGCTTGGTGGGTTGTCGCTTATAATAACCGCACTCTTAGGTATCGGGGTAGGGGTACTGGCTGCCACAAAAAGAGGAAGTAAACTCGATCTATTGGTCATAAGTTCAGCACTTATAACATGGGGCCTGCCGAGTTTCTTTGTTCAATTGTTATTTCTAATAGTCTTTGCTGTAATATTACAATGGTTTCCTGCAATAGGAATGCTGGACACTCCGCCACCACCATTTCTCTCCTTCGATTACATAATCCAAGTCTTATATCATATGACTTTACCCCTAATCACAATAGTTCTTCTTGGATTCGGTTTTTTCGCCTTATATACGAGAAATATGATGCTGGACACTCTCACGCAAGATTTCATAGTCACGGCACGGGCTAAAGGTCTTAAGGAGAGAGTCGTAGTGCGCCGATACGCCTTGAAAGCAACATTACCTCCAATACTTTCAATGTTCGTTCTATCCATCCCAACTATATGGTGGCTGGAGACCATGAGCGAAATTATATTCGCATGGCCTGGAATAGGAAGGTGGTTCTTGGAGTCTGTTTTATTTAACGATTACCCGGTAGTTCAAGCGATTATTTTCCTCTACTCTATCTTAATACTAGGGGGGAACTTCATAACGGATATTATCTATACATGGATAGATCCTCGTATACGTCTAGGAACTGTAAGACATGGTGGGTAATCCTCATGCGATTTCGCTTCGAAGGAAAGATTCGATTTTATTTAAAACGGCTTAAGAACTTCTGGAATGAATACAAAAGAAATAAGATGGGAATGATAGGTATCGCGATAGTGGCATTTTTTATATTTTTAGCTTTATTTGCACCCTTATTAACACCATACGACCAATATGGAGGCTCAAGACTAGCTTATAAATTCGCCATGCCTCAATGGGTGACTATTTTGCCACAATATAAAGATCTTCCACCAACAATAGAGGTACCCTTAAACTGGACTCTCATTAAAGAGTCCGAATATGTTGATGTCCAAGTGGGCGATGAATTGGTTATCAACTACACCGGAGGGGAGGAAGAAGCTAGCGTTTTACTAGGTCTAAATTTTACCTATTCGTATAGCCCTCCACCAGCCTTTGAAACCAGTTTTAAATGGAGTGTTAAAATAGAACCAGAGGGAAAAGTAGGATATTTCGCCGAATTAACACTGCTTCGCGGTGATGAT
>CAYYZD010000046.1:0-9151 GCA_964476035.1 uncultured archaeon | reverse complement strand
TTACTCAAATTTAATATTTTTTCCCTTTGAAGATCAAGGCTTTCACTTAAAATTTCTGTAGCCTTGCTTTGAATTTCGGAAGTAGAAGTTTCGAATAGTGTTAAAGCGTTTTTATAGGATGTACTAATTACTTCAGAAATCTGGCCGCTAGTTTTACTAACTTCATCAGTTACTGCTGTAAGTGTATTTAAAAATTCGCTCGAAATATTGCTAAGGTCTGCCTCGATATCGCTTACTGTTCCATTTAATGTACTTAGTGACTGTGCTTTTAACTCGTTGATGTTTTTCTCAAAAACTTTTACTTCTTCTGAAAGCATTGTAGATATTTGGTTCTTCCAGTCATGTAAAATCGAAACTGAGCTTTTTGAAGTCTTGTTAATTAGGTTCCTAAAGTTTTCCCTTATTGCGGTAAGTATATTTTCTTCCTCGCTACGAAGGTTTTCAAAAAGCTCAGCACTACTAACACTTAAATCTTTTAGTTTTTTATCAAGTTCCTTTAAACTCTTATTACCGAGTTTTTCAATAATGGTTCTAGTGGATGTTAATCCGCTTTTTAAGGTTTCAATGCTTTCGTCTAGAGACTTAGATACTCCTTTACTTATTTTATTAATTGTTTTTTCAGTCTTTGTAAGATATTTTTCCAGGTTTTTCTTACTAACAGCAAGTTCTTCTTCAACCGTCGATTTAACCTCGCCTAAATACTCGGTAAAGGCTTTATAAGGCGGCGTAACAATATATCTTTCTACGATTCCAGGCAGTTGTACAATTAATTCCCTTTCTCTTAAAGTTCTTAGGATGCTGCGAACTTCTTCGTAAGGTTTTTTTACATATAAAGCTACTTCTCCTACGGTTATAGGGCCGTTCCTTAAAACTATTTTGTATACCGTTGCTTCCTCTTTGCTTAGAGACAAATATCGAGTAATGAAGGTTTCAAATCCTATTTCCTTCAGTCTTTATCCCCCCACATAATTTTATTTTTTTACGGATTTTACTAGCTTTTCACGTAAATCATTTCTAAAATCTTTTAAAACTTTAAAAGCTTCTATAAGCTCTTTAGGAGTTAAACGTTCCAGTTCTTCAATACCACCAATTTCTAGGTCAGAGAGTACATGTACTTCATCTTGGGAAACGTAAAAATGTACATGACTGAAAAACGACTCTATTTTATCCCTATACTTTTCAAAAATTGTATTTATTAAATCTTGTTGTAGTTCAAAGCTTTTCTCTTCAACTTCCACTAGAAAATAAATATTAAGGCTTAAAATCCCACCGATTTCCCTTTCTATTTCTACACTCATGTTTGCTTCTAAGCTGAAAAGTTCTATAAAAGCTTCAAGGTCCTTTAATGAAGTTATTGGAGTATCGTAAGGATTAAAGTAAACAAGCTTTCTATTCACATCAATACGGAAATTTAAGCCGTTAATAGCAAAGTAAATTTGACCATTTTTTTCTAAAGTCAAAACCCTTTTATTCTTCACTGCAGGTTCTTTACTCACTATTTTAGAAAGCTCCTTAAGGTTGTGTGACATAAGAGAATCATGAATTTTTCTATAATTTCTAAAAACTGTTTTTAAGAAATCTTCTAAAGGCACACTAACATCTCTTAACGTTCTTGTTCCTTTGAAAGCCATTTGGATTTCTTTTAAAAACTGAGAATAGCAAAAACCGGGTAAATCCTCTTTTTTCACATTCATTTCAATCAACATTGATAAAAAAGGTCTATTTCGACCGCATTTTGGCATCAAAATACAATGCATCCTATTTGCTTGACATTCTCTACACATCTTTTCCATAATTCTCAAAAACTCTTTGGAAATGAGACTTAAATCTTCACGGCTTAACCCCTTTTCCAAAAGTTCTACCAACTTATCCCTATACTTTCGATACACATCAATCCACTCACATTACGTAATTGGATTATTGTAGCCAGTAAACTCATCACACTTAATATCGACATATTCAAAGCCTACGATAAATATAAAAGCTTTCTTTAATGGGTAAAATGTGCAAGAATGCACGCATATTTTATTATCCAAGATTTTGACAAGGTGTATGAATCTTGATTACAGATCCGCTACAAGTTGAGCGTATAGCAAGAAACATTGACATTTCTCTTGAAGAGCTAGCTGCTATGATAGATCATACAAAGCTTAAACCATACGAAACGCGAGAATCAATAGTGAAGCTCTGTGAAGAAGCAAAAAGATACGGTTTTGCAGCAGTATATGTGCATCCAATACGGGTTTCATTCGCAAAACAACAGCTAAAAAACACCGAAATCATGGTTGGTACAGTCGTCGGTTTTCCACTGGGTTCAACACTACCAAAAATAAAAGAATTTGAAGCAAGAGCAGAACTTGAAGAGGGAGCAGACGAATTAGACATGGTTATAAATATTGGAGCTCTCAGGGAAGGAAACTATCAGCTGGTAGAAGAGGACATTAGAAGAGTTGTAGAAGTTGCAAAAGAATATGGTGCAATAGTAAAGGTGATTTTAGAAGTTGGATACTTGACAGATGAACAAATAATTAAAGCATGTAACATAGCTAAGAAAGCTGGCGCCAATTTCGTTAAAACCGCAACTGGTTTTGCCCCCATGGGTGCAACAATACACCATGTAAAAATAATGAGAGAAACCGTAGGTAGCGATATGGGTGTTAAGGCAGCAGGAGGAATAAGAAACTTTAAAGATGCTTTAAGAATGATTGCTGCAGGAGCCAACCTCATAGGAACTAGTACAGGAGTAGATATCATTGAAAGTTATAGAGAGGCTAAGCAACATGGCATAGAGTTCGAAGTCGAAAAAATACCTTGCAAATTATGTCCAGTAACAAAAATATCATCAGAATCCGTACCGAAGGATGTCTACACCTACTATAAAAGCAAATGTTCGGAATGTAAGTATCAAGACATCTACAACGAATTTTGTCGCAGCAAATAAAAAATTCCGAGTTTCCGTATAAGAGATAAGCATTTAAAAGAACTACAAATCAAAAGCGGATTGAATGACAAAAACTTTTCATATTTTTATTTTTGATATTTGATAATTTTTTACATTTAGCCTAGGGACTAGAGCTAACATCACGGCGTGCTCAGTTAATTTAGTTCTATCTATAACGTTTCTAGTTAGAAAGCCAATCAGCCCCTCTTTCCTTTTACTCTCTTCCACACCAAATATTTTATCGGTGGCTTCTCCAACCTCTTCACCGAAATTAAAAACTCTTTCAACTATGTTGCTTGGAGCTTCAAAAATTCCTCCCGCGCCCAGTGTAATTCTTCCATCTCCATCAATTATTGCACACCATTGACGAAGACCATATTTCCCATCAAGCATGGGAATTTCAACTAACCCTGATTCTACACCAACACCAAAATCGCAATCAGAATTTTTTAAAACCAATTTGGCACGATTAATAGCACCTTTCACGATTTCATAGTCTCCAAAAGGCTGCCTAGAAACCCCACTCTCCACAGATATCATTAAGACTTGAACATTTGGATAGAATATGGAAAAAACGTTTTCAACAGCTTTAAGCTTCACCGGATTATTTGTACCAACTCCCACCTTCATAAAATCACCCATAACAACTTATCGGAAACTGTTGTAACAAATAACGATAACGATATAAATTCTATCAGATTCATTCTACGGTTAATGGGTTCTTAAAACTTTCATCAAGTTTCTATATGAACGGATTTTGAATATTTTGTTTGTTTCTCACCAGCATTAATTCTAGTATAACAGCATTTTTCACTTCTAAATACAGGTTTTCCGTGAGGACATACCTCTGGATGATTTAAAAAGCTACAAATCTTATCTGTAAGTTTCTCCGATAGGAGAAAGTCAAATGAAGATGCTTCATTACAAGCTTCATCTGCATCATAGCCAAGTACTTTAACTAAAAATATCTCCAGCAGACGATGTTTCCTCAAAGCGGTTTTCGCTACTTTTTTACCCTTTTCAGTAAGTCTTACACCCCTATAAGGAACATATTCGACATATTCTCTCTCAGACAGTTTCCTCAACATTTCTGTAACTGTTGAAGGATGAAGAGAAAACTTTCTGGCAATCTCTAATGTTTTAACCACGATCTTTCCTTCTGCTTCAAATTCCAGCAAAACCTTAAGATAATCGTAAACTCTTTTCCCCTTTCTTTTGCCCATTATATCCACCTCTGACAGACAAACCTGATAAATTTACCTACGGGAGAATATTAAAGCGATGAAATAGAAGACTGTGACTATTAAACCAGCAATAGCACTTGGAGCAACATTAACATACAATGCAGCAACAATTAAGCCAACAAGACCGCCAAAAAGGGCAATAAAAAACGACCATATCATAACCGAAGTCGTATTCTTAGAAAATTGGTTTGCAGCAGCTGCAGGGACAACAATCATAGCATAAACTAATATGGCACCCACGCCCTTCAAAACAACAACTACGGACAATGCAATCAATAGAAGCATGATGTAATGGTAGAGTTCTGCGCGAACACCGTAGGCGGTTGCTCCTTCCATATCAAATGAAACAAAAACAAACTCCTTATAGAAAAGTAAAGTTGTAAAAACGACAATTAATGTCGTAATTGCGAGAAGGAGCAAATCTTTTTCGGTTAATAGTAATATGTCACCCATGATAAGTCCCCAAGCCCTCACCGCATACTCTTTAATCATTGAAATAAGCAATATAGCTATACTCATGGTTAATGCAAAAGAAACACCAATCGCAACTTCCATTCTTTCACTTTCACCCTTACGCCCAACATAACCAGCTATCAAAGCTGTAATTATTGCGAAAACAGCTGCACCAAGAATTTCGGGAAAACCTGGAATAATACCATACATATCTAGAAGGATAGCTAATGCTGCTCCAGCTAAAGCTGCATGGGCAACACCAGCCACCAGAAAAGTTAACCCTCTGTAGACAGTGAAGCTTCCAGCAGTTGAAGCAACAAAAGCAATTAAAACTACAGCTATTAACGCTCTTATCATGAAAGGTGACAGTAAAATATCTAATATATTAGGCATGAGTATCACCTGAAAGTACATAACATATTCCTTCATGAGCTATAATTTTAACAGCAACACCGTAAGCTTTCAATAGAATGTCATCTTTTATTACGTCATCTGGCTTACCGTAAGCTATAAGCTTTTTATTAAGAATCATTATTTTATCCGAACATTCAACAACCGGATTAACGTCATGAGTCACTAAAACAACAGTTATGTTTTTCTGCAGGCGAAGATTATAAAGTAGGTTCAAAATTTCCCTTTGCGTAGGTATATCTACCGCTGAAAAAGGTTCATCAAGCAGTAACATTTTAGGTTCAACAGCCAGGGCTCTAGCAATCAAAACTCTTTGTTGTTGTCCACCGGAAAGACTAGAAAACCTTTTATCCCAAAAATCAACCATACCAACCAATTCTAAAGCTTCTCTAACTTTTTCTACATCGTATTTAGAAGGGACAGTAAGTGGGCCGTAACGTGCAAGTCTTCCCATAAGAACGATGTCTGCAACCCTAATTGGAACGTTTGTTGAAATTCTTTCTCTTTGCGGAACATAGCCTACCATATGTCTAGCTTTGGTAGCATCTTTCAAAACATCCATATTAAAGACTTTTATACTACCCTTTTCAGGTTTAATAAGTCCAAGAACGCTTTTAAGTAAAGTTGTTTTACCCGATCCATTTGGACCTATAATTGTAAGAAAAGATGGATGTTCAAGCTTAAAACTAATATCCTCTAATGCCACCTCTTCTCCATATTTTACCGTTAAGTTTTCAACCACTATAGCATAAGTGTTACTCACCATGGACCACCCCACGAATACTAACGAGTTTAAAACTTTTTATCCCCATTTCTACTCTCCTTCGAGCCTTATAGATTACAAAAGCTTCAATAATTGCAATAACAACCGAGATTATAAGAACAAAATATAACCAAAGTAAAATATTGCTGCTAAAACCTCCATATTCACTCATAGAATTTAATGTACCTTTTAACACTCCAGCATTATACATCATTAATTCAAAATAGCTCATATCTTTAATGCCGAAAACTCTAATGTAAACAACAGGGATACCAGTGTCTCTTGAAACTTGTTCTGAAATTTCACCGGCTTTAGCATCTTTCATGATTTCCGGACAAATAAGCATTGAAATGTTACCAGCTTTAATTGCAGCTTCCAACTCCGCAAGCTCAGAGGCATTCATAAACCTGCCAGGACCCTTTAAAAGAACTGAAACAATTCTCATTTTAAAAGCATCAACTACGTAAGCGGCGCCTGGGACAGCGATAGCAACACCTAAGTCCTTCAAATTATATTCCTCTGATACATCCTCTAAGAAGCTGGTTAGATTGTTAATTTTTTCTTCAAAAATTTGGAGGTTATAATCATAGACACTCCTACCATCAGGGTCCAATTCTACAAGTTTATCATGTACTGCTTTTGCAATAGCTAAAGCGTTTTCAGGCTTCATCCAGTAGCCATGAAAATTTCTTCTAAACCCTGGGATGTCAAGCAAAGTTACATTATAACGTGTATAGTCAACTAAATCAAGATAAGGCTTACCGGGAACATTTCTCAAAATATTTTCCTCCAACGAAAAGTTTTCAACACTTGCAAAAACAAGCAAGTCAGCTTCCAAAGCTCTTTGAATATCCTCCACGGTTAAAGCGTAATTGTGAGGATCAACACCCTCAGGCAAAATAGAATAAACGCTAACCCTACCATCCCCGATACCCTTTACTATTTCACCTATAACACTTATTGATGTAACAACATTCAATTTGCTGTTATATGCTTGAGCAAAGTTAAATGGAAATGCTAATTGCGGAATAACGATTAAAATCACTGTTAAAAATACACTTAGCCTCAAACGTTTCCCCCGCTAAAATTTTGGTGTTACCAAAATTTCAAGAAAGCATCTTTTTATAAATCTAACTACCAATAAATAACTGTGGCACTTCGTTTTTCGAGATAATTCTCAGCAAAAATCAAGCAGATACCCCAAATATCAAGTTTGAGTGTATACTATATTTTACCGTTAATAATTTTCTTAAGGCAGATAAAGTTGGCTACTTACTCATAAAATTTATTTACTTCATTTCAATAGACTTTAAGTAAGAGGGTGAGGAGCATTATGTCGATCAAAAAAGCTGAAAAACATGAAATGCAAGGAAGGAAATTTGAAGAAGAAGGCAAATTCAAAAAATCCATAGAGAAATATCAAAAAGCCATAGAAATTATTGATAAACACGTAGCTCTATACCCGGAGGAAAAAATAAGAAAAGCAATACTATACGCTAGAATGGGCTACTGCTACAAAAACTTAAACCTTACATCAAATATGAACTCAGCATTCCAAATAGCTGCAAAGGAAGCTGAAGAAATTGCAACAAGCAACCCAAATCTACTTGAAAGAGCAATAATTTACCACGTTCTTGCTAACTCATCGAAGGATACAATAAACCAGCTATTAGAAAGAGCCCTTGAAATGTATAAAGATGAAAACAATGTCGAGAAGACAGTCGACGTCCTATTAAGACTTGAAAGAATTCCCGATGCAGTTTCACTATTAATAGAGGCAGAAAAACAGTCCGAAGAGTCCGGAGACTACAAAGAAGCAGCTAAATATCTAGATATGATTGCTAAATGTTACATTTTCATGGAGGATTATGTTAGTGCGGCTGAAGCATACGAAAAGACGTACGAACTGATTACAAGAGCAGGTGAAAAGAACTATGAAACATTAGAACAGATATGCAAAATTGCCAGCAAATGCTATTTCCATGCTGATATGAAAGAAAAGGCTAAATTTATTCTTCTAAATTCCATAATGCTGTACAAAGAAGAAATGGAAGACTATTTAGCGAAAAACAGAACGGCACTTGCTGCAAAGGCTCTTATAAAAGCAGCTAAAACCTACATGGAATTAAACGAGGAGGAAAGGTTCAGAGAAACGTGGCAAAAAGGTATAAACCTTTACATTCAAGCACTGAACGAGGAGAAAGATCTTTACAAGAAGAGTTTTCTAGCGTTTATGATAGCAAAAAATCTTGAAACTGGAGAAAAAATTGACGAAGCGCTTAACTACTATGAAATGGGATTTGAATATTACTTTAAAGCAATTAAGCGCGTAAAAATCGAAGAGATAGAAATGGAAGAGCTAAAAATTATTGCCGAACATCTAAACAAATTAGAAGAGAAGAAAAAGAAAAAATATCTGAAGAAAGTTGAAGCCCTTCTTTCCCAAAAATGGAAGAAAATGCAAAAAGCTAAAAATCTTAATAGCAAGCTTGCTTCCGACATTTGCATATTAGCAGATTGTTTAGAGCTGCTGGGAAGGCAAAAAGATGCAAGAAACCTCTACATTTCCGGAGCTAGAATCTATGAAAGACTGCTATCTGACTATGATGTAAGCCATTTATGCGATGATGCAAATTTAATGGCAATCGATGCGTCACTAGCTAGACACCTAATACGAGCAATCATGAATTATCTATCAAGCAAACATTTTACAGGAGAATTACTGGGCAAATTGGGAAAACTTCTTTCCCTATCAGAAAATCTTCCCCTTCACATTAAAGACATAAAATTCCTAGATATGTTAAGAAGAATAATCGTTGCTATTAGGCTAGAAGATAAAGAACAAATTAAAAATATAAAAGCTCTCTTAGACGGACCTCTAGCAAACCTCTTAGAAGCATCGAAAATAGAAATAAACAGATTGAATACGCTGCTCGACTTTTTAGCCACAGCTATCCATTAATACGTCCTCACTAAGTTTACAAACACAGGTATATCAGTTGTTCCGCCCAAATATGCTGAAAATTGATTTAAATGAAGATTGCAAACTATTAAAAATATGCAGAACGATGGATCTACGGGTTCACGTTTCTGCTCAGTAATGTCCTCAGTCTTTTTAAAGCTTTAATACGCTCTTTTTCTCCAATTTTAGCCATTCTCAAGGCTTCTTCTAGAATCTGAGCATTCATTTCCATCCTTTTCAGATTAACCGGATAAGGAACCCCATCTTTCCCGCCATGAGCAAAGGAAAATTTAACAGGATCCTTCCAACTTGGAGAAGCACCCCAAATAATTTCAGAAATCAAAGCTAAAGCTCTAATAGCGCCAGGACCCACACCC
>CAYYZD010000045.1:0-9177 GCA_964476035.1 uncultured archaeon | reverse complement strand
GCGCCGGGGGTGGGATTCGAACCCACGCGGCCCGCGAGGGCCACGGGCTATCTTGTGCCTATTAAAACTCCAGGCCCGCGCCCTAACCGGTATAGAACCTGTAGTCCACTTGGCTACCCCGGCATTTTAATTATCTTTCTTTAAAGCTTTGTTAATATAACATTATTTGCGTATTTAAAGACCACGCACATCTGATTATCGCTATTTTTTTAAAATAAATAGCATAATTTCGTTAAATATTTACGTCTTATAAATTCTTCTAGATAATAAGACGCGGTATCCTGATTTTTTGGATATTTCTTTAACGTTCTTGTATGTTTGTTGCATTTTTTCGGCTATTCTTTTTGCTCCTAGCTTAGTTCTGGCTACTATTTGTAGGGTTCCGTTTTGATTAAGGTGGTTGGGTGATTTTTCTATTATTTCAAAAACTGTTTTTAGTCCGGCGTGGATAGGTGGGTTGGTGATTATGGCGTCAAATTTTTGGTTGATTACTGGCTTATATAGGTCTCCCTGTAATACTTTTATGTTTTTTACTTGGTTTAGTTCAGCGTTTTTCTTTGCTAACCAGACTGCTCTTTCATTAATATCTGTCATATATACTTTTAACTTTGGGTTAATTTTTGCTGCAACTATACCTATTACTCCATAACCACAACCCAGGTCTAACAAATATCCTTCTTCGGGAATAACCATGGATTCTATTAGAATGCATGTGCCTTTGTCAACTTTTTTGTATGAAAACACCCCAGGAGCTGTTAAAAATTCAAAGTTTATTCCTTTTAGAACAGTCTTTATCTTGTAAATTTTTAGTGGGGCTACGGGAGTTTTTGAAAAGTAGTGGTCGGACATATTGTATTCTTCCGTTGTATTTTATTATTTTAGTAAATTTGGTTATTAGGATTCTTATTCTTTCTTAAATTCGTGCCAAGATGGGTACGTACCTCTCTCCATCAATACTCTTTCGGTGTCGACGACAATTCCGTGATTTTTCTCTAACATTTCTTTTGAGGACACTAACGCCTTTCCTAAGGCTACAGCTTCGTTTTTTAAAGTGAAAATTGCAATTAGATCTCCGGGCTTTATGCCGTCATGAAGCTTTACTATGCCTGGAGCCGCTAAGTTTGCTCCATGACATATCGCATCTACAGCTGAATCTCTAATCCAAACATGTGGCAGATGTTCTAGGCCTTTTTCCATCGGCTGTATGACTCTTCTCAGGAAAGTTTCATCCCCGTCCTCTTTCCAAAAGTGGTAGGCGTCAACCACATCGTGCAGGGTTACTAATGTTTCGTCTTCTTTGAAGGGCCCTGTTCTTGTTCTTCTAAGTTCTCCCATGTGAGCTCCAACACCCAAGGCTTCTCCGATGTCATGAGCAATTTTTCTTATGTAGGTTCCAGCTTGACAGCCAATTCTTAAAAGAATAATGCGGCTTTCTATTTCAAGAATATCTATGTAGTAGACATTTCTTATTCTTAATCGTCTTTTTACTGATGCTCGAACCGGGGGGCGTTGATATATAGGGCCTTCAAACTCTTTAATAACTTTTTTAATTTTTTCCTCTGGTACGTCTCCGTGAAGATGAATAATTGTTACGTATTCTTTTCCAGCTGGAAGAAGCGATTGAATAATTTTTGTGGCATCTTCTAATGCGACTGGAAGTATACCTGTTACCTTTGGATCTAATGTTCCCCCGTGTCCAGCCTTTTTTAAATTTAAGATTTTTTTGACCCATGAGACAACTTCGTGGCTGGTTGGACCGGCTGGTTTATCTAAATTTATGACTCCCTTTCTTATGTACTCCTCGATGGGTCTTTCGATAGGTGGACAGCCATAACCTGGGCTTGTCTCTGCTTCGCTTTTTATTAAAATTTCTCTTTTAACATCTGATGGTAGTTTTCTTTCATTCAAACAGTTCACCTTATGTTACGGAAACCCGTCTATTCTCAAAATATTAAAGAAATAGGAGTTTAAATGATTTTTGGTGATATTTTAATTTTTTCTCTCATCTCTTCAAGTTTACCTGCTTCTTCTAGTGCTTTTTTGACTTCTTCGTCACTTGCTCCTCTGTTTATTTCTATTTTGTCTGGAGTTGGTTCTAGATGTTTGATGTTGCATCGTCTTCTTCTAACACCAGTTATATTCTTGGGTCCAGTTATTAGGACAAAATTTTTGTCTATTACTTCGACGATTACACATTTTTTCCCTGCTTCTCTTCCACTTGTTTTAACGCATATTCTTCCTACTTCTATTGCACTCAACAGTTTCACCTCCTACACTCTCAGTTATCTAGCAGGTCGCCCGGGCTAGATTCATCCTATTGAGGTGTGGGAGGCAATATACTCTTCTACTATTTTCTTTAAGATCCTTACTGCTGCATCTATAGTGAATTTACTTGTATTTAAAACGACATCGTAAAGCGAAAGATCGTAAGGATTTGCATCATATATTTCTTTATACCGTTTTAATTCGCTTTGCTCTCTTTCAACAGTTTCCTTAAAGACTTCGTTATAGTCTTTTTTATCTCTATTTGCTATACGCTTCACTCTTATCTCTAGAGGGGCCGTGAGTAGTATTTTTAGACCCGCAATATCCTTTGTTACCCATGCTGTTAATCTTCCATCTAGTACCACATTACCTTTCCTTGCTTCCTCTAATGTTCTTTTATCTATTTCCTTATCTATTTCATAATTCTTTTCCGCTATTCGGCTAAATTCTACTAGAGAAAGCCCTTTCTCTCTTGCCATTTTTCTAAATAATTGCCCTGCTGAAACATAACGTAAACCTAATTCTTTTGCCAATTTTTTGGCGTATGTCGTTTTTCCGCTTCCTGCAGGGCCGCTAATAGCGATTATGATGCTCATTGCTATGTTATACCTCTAACGGCTTTTTTGATTTCTAATGCTAGGCATCTATGGCATAGGTATCCGCCAAAAGGTCTTTCCGGTCTTCTTTGGCTTTTTGTGAGTTTTCTGAACTCTGCTGGTCTTAGTCTCGGCACTCCTCTGAGAGGTTGGCCGCATAACGCGCATTTCGCTACGTTGGGCCTTTTTCTCCTATAATGTATTGTAATTCTTCCTCCAGGTGTACGCAGGTATCTCCTTCTTAGAGATCTTGATCTATAGCGTGGTTCTGGCATTTTTGTACCTCCGTGGGCAGCATAGTAGCAGCAATTGGAAATTATTAAGTTTTTTGATAGTAGTTTAAGTTACTTTAAATAGTTTTTGAATAGGTCCTCCAACTGCGAAATTACAGAGAAGATACCACCAGAAGAAATTGAGCTGGTCTCCAAGCCACGGCAATGCAACCGGTAAAAACACAACAATTGATTTTTTATATACACTATTAAGTACTAAAAACAGTATCCAGAACGGGATAAGGTATATGAATACAGGTTTGAATCTTTCCGAAGTAACTTCTGATTGAAGTCTTTGAATGTATTTACTCTGCCTTTCAACTTTTATAAGTAATTTCTTGTCTCCAGTTCTTTTTGCTTTAAAATACATTTGTCGCCATTTTCTTATTTTTTCTTCATATCGTTTTAGTTTGTCTATGTCGAGAATTATTCTATTTACAACTGAAATTAAAACCGATAGTGCAATGGAAAGCATTAATATAAAGATGGCTGAGTTTGGGGGATACTTGTAGGGTTCTAGAAGTTGGCTTACAAATGTTACTAATTTTGCCCATATGCCGATCATCATTTCTCCCTCATTCCATTCCTAATAATCCTCTTAAGGCTGGGTGTATCTCTGCTAGTTGTTCTTGGGCGATTATCTGGTAATATTGATAAATTATTCCGACGGTTAATAAGACTCCGACTCCTGTTCCTAGAGCTCCTAAGAAATCTGCAAGTGCCGCTATTAATCCTACAATGATCCCGCCTAATACGGTGACTGTTGGAATGTACCTTTCTAGGATTTTTTCTATGATTTTTGGCGACCGTCTAAAGCCTGGAACTTGCATTCCAGCTTGAAGAAGCTGATAAGCTATATCTCTGGGCCCAATGCCTGAGACTTCTATCCAAACGCTGCTAAACATGGCGCAGAGCGCAACAAATACTATAAGATATATAATTGCTCTAATAGGTTCCGTAGCAATTGTTTCTAAGCTTCTTGGAGGAGTTAAGTAATAAATTAAGCCACCTATAGGTTCAAGATATCCGCCTTCTTCAGCTGGTTCAAATTGTCCAAGAGCCTTTACAAATAGGGATAATAGAATATTTGTTGAGTCCTTCCATTTTGACCAGAAGAGTTGGCCGAAGAATATTAGGTTTGCGTAGAGTGCCTGCACTAGGATTACCGGGATATTTGAGACATATAAGAGTTTTATTGGATATTTGCCTTTGAACCCTCTGTATCTAGCGTATGAAACTGGTATTTCTACTCTAAATGCTTCAAGGTAGATGACGATAAAGAAAACCACAACCGTAGCTAGGACTCCGCTCATATCTGGCAGATTGTTTGGACGATTAAATGCGTGGATAAGGTTTTCACGCCATTTTCCTGTTCCAGCAGCTTCCATCATTAACTGGAAGAAAGCTAAAACCGCACCCCGATAAAGACCATCGCCTTCAGGTTCAGGTCGCGTTGGGAGAGGTGCAAATGACCCCCAAAAGATTAATTCGGCTGTGTTTGTTGCTATAAATAAACTTACTCCACTTCCTAGTCCCCATCCCTTTTGAAGTGTTTCATCTAAGAGAATTATTAAAATTCCTGCAGCTATAAGTTGTAAAAACACTGCTACTGAGTTTTCAAAAGACAACGGACCAAATGCTTTGGCATAAAGGTATGCAAATGCTTGAAAGAATGTTATAATCATAGCTAGTACCTTTTGGGCTCCAGTAAATAATGCTCTGTCTTCGGGATCTGAAAAATCTACTTCTATTATTCTTGATCCTGCTAAAAGCTGCATTATTAAGCCGGCAGTAACTATTGGACCTATACCAAGTTCGGTAAGGGTTCCACGTTTAGACGCTAATATAACACGCATCCAATAAAGATAATCAAATCCTGCTTCTTTAGGAGGAATTCCATAAAGCGGAATGTTGCTCATAAGTAGATATATAATTAGTACAAAGGCCGTCCAGAATAGTTTCTCCCTAAATGTTACATCTCGGTCCGGTGGTTTAACTTCTGGTGTAAAACGTACAAATGGCGCGAAAAACCTCAGGAACTTTCCCATTGTTAATCCCTCTAGCAATATTGTTACTATTATTATAAGATTTTGAGGTATATTGTGTTATAAAATTTAATGAATGATTATTGCTTTGCCTCTGGCACCCTCTATTTTCTTTATAGCTGATGTTGTAAATGATTTAGCTTTAATGATAAGGGGTTTTGTTACTTTACCTTTTCCGAGAACCTTATCTAAGCCTAATTTAGTTACATCAATAACAATTTCATTTTCCTTATATTCAGCTATTTTATTTTCGAGTAGAAGATCAATTCTTTCATCTAATTCTCCCACATTTATGGTTCTGGGCTCTCGAACTAGTTCTTGCGGTCGGTGAAAACCATGTTTACCAAAGCGGTCGGGTTCATACTTAATTATGTAGGACCACATATGTCCATGCTTTCGTCCAGCTGCACGTCCTTTTCCTCCCCGAGATCCTCCTTTGCGATGCTGCCCCACTCTACCATATCCGTGAGTTCTTGAACCGCGAAACTTTCTGGCTTTCCTCCTTCTTCTTACCACCATCTTATTACCCTCCTTTAAACCATTTTCTTGAGTAGATCGTTTATTGCTTTGCCTCTATATCCTAGTTCTCCTCCGTCAGGGTACGATCTTTTCTTTGACCCCTTAAATCCACCTTTTGGTGGGTGTAAGCGAAATACTGGTTTGAGATTCGGTATGTCGCTAAGTTCAGCCTTAAATTCAACGACTGCTTTTGCGAATTCTTCTATTGTTTTGTATGGTGTATATTTCTGGATAACCTCGTCGTTTAGTTTTTTGTTTCCTATAAGTCTTGCTCTCTTTTTCATCATCGCTGCTAAGGTTTCCGCGTTTATTTCCCCCCATGTAACGTAGTCTTTAACCTTTTGTAACATTCCTAAATAGCTTGGTCTATTATCTATAATGGCCGCATGGTAAACTTTATGGAGTCTTAGCATTTTCAATGTGTCTTCTGCTTCTTCGCGTATTCCAACATTTCCTCGAAGTCTTATTACTGCAAATCTCTTTTTTTCTTGCATTGATATGCCTCCTTAGATTCTTTCCCAATCCTTAGGAGATACGAATTTGTAGGTTTTTCTAAGTGCATCATATACAGCTTTAGCGAAGTTTGGTGCTGTTCTCGTTTCTCCGAATGTTCTCGACCATACATCTTGGATTCCTGCAAGTCTTAAGACCACCTTGGCGACGTCGCCTGCGACTAATCCTGTCCCTCTTGGCGCGGGTATAAGTATAACTCTTACACTCCCACTTTTACCTTCAACTTTAAAGGGTACAGAGTGCAAGTGATGACATCTACACTCCCAGCTGCCACAGCCCCTTCTAACAGGTATTATATTTAATTTAGCATCCACTATAGCTTTTCTTATTGCTTGTCCGATTTCTTTTGCTTTTCCCTCTCCTATACCCACGTAACCATCTCTATTACCAATTACGACGGTAGCTCTAAATCTTGATAGTTCACCCGCATCTGTTTGTCTTTGAACTAGATTTATGTCAACAACTTCTTCTTCAAGATTAGGGAGGAGGAAATCAACTATTTCTGGTTCTCTGATCGGTAAAGCTGCGCGGAATATTTCATCAATTGATGTTATTTGTCCTTCTTTTACCATACGGCCTATTCTTGTTCTAGGTTTCCATTCTTCGATATCTATGGTTCGGCTTTCCATCACGTTTCCTCCTTAAATTCCGAAATTATTTTATTTTTTACCTCTTCAAAATGTTCTGGAAGTTTTTTGGGATCCAGCCCCCTCTTGAAATATTGTGAAAACTGTTTTTGGTATCGGTCTGGATTATTTTTTTCTAATAGTTCAGCGTATTTTGCGATATGTTCTCCTCTTATCCTGGATTCATCTGGTAGTATTTCTTCCTTGTGTGGAACTTCTAGTCCAGCGTCTACAGCACCTTTGAGGGCTGCGAATACTCTGTTACCTTTAGTTGGTCTGTGGAGCCCTATGTCGAGAATTGCTTTTTCAATATTGGCTTTTAACGCCTTATAACCTATTAGTAGGCCTGTTAAGTATGCTGCAGGTGTGTTTCCAGTTCCACCAAGCCAACCATATTTTTGTACAAGTTCTTTGCTATGAGCATAAGCTAGGGTTTTATCTCCATCAGGTTGAGCAATCACAATTTGTGCAATCATATGTTTTAAGGTTTTTCTAGTAACTAATCTTGGTAGGCCGGATATTACCAATTTTCTTCTTAGGTAGTAATCTGTTTTCCCTTCTCTACGTCTTCTAAAAGGTACCCTGTACCTTGGGCCTTTTGCCACTTTTAACCCTCCTACTCTAACATAGCTTTTCTTGCTAAGTTGTGTTCCTCTATGTAATGCATTAAGTGGCGAATACTTGCAAATGTTCCTCCCTTTGCTTTCATGTATAGCATTCTATAAACTCTTCGGGTTATTACTCTTTTATCTCTTAATTCTCTAAGCTTTCTTCTAATGGCTCTTATTTTATTCATCCAGCTTTCTTTTCTAGGCATTCTAGCTGTTTTTCTTCCTTTTCTACTTCCGTGACCTCTTCTTCTACCTTTCTTTTTCTGTTCACGAAGCTTTTTAGCCCTGCTCGTTGATACACCTTTTTCGGGTAAAGCGCGAATTATGCCATCCTTAATTAAGCGTTTAATATCTTCGCGTCTAACTGCCATACTAACTTCGTCAACGTACTCAGGATCTATCCAAACTCTATGAATGCCTACTTTGAGTATTTCAGACGCCAATCTCCTCTGACTCTTCAATTTCACCTCTGCGAACCTCCTCAGTTGGGTTTAATATAACTAGTTCTAGTTCTTCAGCTTTTTCGAGGATGGCAAGCCTTTTTCTTGTTCCAACCGTATGAGCGATTCTTACAGCGTGTTTAGTGGGATCCAGTTCCTCTAGGTCTTCTGGGCGATAGACGATGACTTCCTCAAATCCTGATGGGTGGAGCCCTCTAACAGCTTTTGGCGATCGGTAGCCTATATCTGGCATCTTAATCCAGCCTTTTTTCTTTTTACGTACCTTGCTGTCGATTCCTTTTGGTTTACGCCAGTTTGGTTTAACCCGTTTATATCTCCAACTTTCATATCTAATGAAGTCGGGTTTTTTACTCTTTATTTTCTTCCTTAATTCCAATGGTTTCTCTTTGAGCATTATTTTAGGCCTCCTAGGCTATTCGTTTGACAACGTCACCAATGTGTTTCTCATAGACGTATATGCCGTCTTGGAAGACTCTTGGGTCCTTGTCCTTTATTTTTGTTGCCAATTGTATGTTTGCTGCTGTTTGCCCTACATGTTCTATGTTTATTCCTTCGACAATTACGTCGTCGCCTTCAACTCTTACCTTTACGTCATCCCCTACAATTTCTGCTATACGAAGGGCTCTCTCACCGAGAAAATTTTCAATTAAGACTTTTTTACCTTCAACTTTAACATTTATAGGGAAATGAGCATAAACGATCTTAAGTTTGTATACAAAACCTTTAGTTACTCCAATTATCATATTTTTGATATGTGAAGCCACGGTTCCAACCATGGCCTTCTCCCTTTTCCTAGGGAAAAACACCTCAACCCTAACAATATTTCCATCTAAGGTTATGTTTACTGGTGCATTAAATGTTCGTGAAAGAGTTCCCTTGGGTCCTTTAACAGTTACTCTTTTCCCCTCAATAATTACTTTAACATTTTCTGGGACTTCGACTTCGGATTTAACATAGGGGATCTTAACCATTTTAAATCACCATTTTAGTAAACATAGGCAAGAAGACGCCCTCCAATACCTCTCTTGATGGCTTCCTTATGGGTCATTACACCTTGAGATGTTGATACGATAAGTATTCCTATATCGTGAGCTGGAAGAAATTTTTTCTCCCATTTTTCATAATCTTTCCTTTTTACTGAAAAACGCGGTTTAATAACCCCGCATTTGTTTATTCTGCCCAGGAGTTGAACTCTGAATTTTCCTGCTCTTCCATCATCTATGTATTCAAATTCTCCAATGTACCCTTCTTGTAACATTATTTTTAGTA
>CAYYZD010000044.1:0-9391 GCA_964476035.1 uncultured archaeon | reverse complement strand
CCTACATCGGCCCTTTTAACTGCTGGCGCGTCATTTACACCATCACCAGTCATTGCAACTACGTAGCCCCTCTTTTTCAAAGCGTTAACTATTCGTACTTTGTGTTCCGGTGAAACTCTGGCATAGACAGAAATATCGTCAACAATTTTTTCCAGTTCTTCGTCACTTATTTCATCAAGTTCAGCACCCGTTAGAACACATTTATCTTCCGATGTTTCTTTTAGTAAACCTATTTCTTTTGCTACAGCAACTGCCGTGAGTTTGTGATCTCCAGTAACCATGACAACTTTTATGCCGGCTTCTTGACATAATTTCATAGCTGGTATGACTTCCTCCCTTGGGGGATCGATCATACCTTGCAGTCCTACAAAAATGAGGTCTTTTTCGATCGTCTCTGTACCATAGTTTTCTGTTTTATCTAGTTTTCTGTATGCCATAGCGAGGACTCGAAGAGCTCTGCTAGCCATTTCTTGAACTATCTCCAATAGTTGTTGACGTTTTTCTTCGGTTAGCCTTTTTACTTCGCCATTTGAGTAAATATGTGAGCATAGTTGGAGTATTACCTCTGGAGCCCCTTTAACGTATGCAACTTTTTCTCCTTCGGGTGTAATGTGAATCGTGGTCATACGTTTTCGAACAGAGTCAAAGGGTAGCTCTCCGACACGTGGATATTTTTTGTTTAGTTTTTCGAGGTCCATTCCAGCTTTGACTGCGGAAACTAGCAGCGCCACTTCTGTTGGATCGCCGACAAAAACTGTCTCTTTACTTTTAGTTTCTAGCTGAGCATTGTTACAAAGTGCTCCGATCCTTAGAACTAATGATAAATCACTCATGTTTTTAGGATTTATTTTATTGTTTTCAGCGTAAAATTCTCCTTTAATGTCAAAACCAGATCCTGTAACTTTAATTATCTTGTCGTCAACATATATTTCGCGTACTGTCATTTCATTTTTTGTAATGGTTCCTGTTTTATCGGAACAGATAACGTTGACACATCCAAGAGTCTCCACAGCGTAAAGTTTTCTAACGATAGCATTACGTTTAACCATACGTTGGACTCCAACGGCGAGAGAGATTGTAACAACTGCTGGAAGGGCTTCTGGGACAGCTGCGACAGCTAAACTGACCCCCCAAATAAACATTTCTAGCGGGGGTAACCCTCTAAATATTCCTAGAGCTGCGACAGCAAAACATACAACCAAACATAATATTCCAAGCCATTTTCCAACGTGTTCTAACCTTTCTTGCAATGGAGTTTTTTCTTCTTCAACATATTGTAGCATGCTGGCGATTTTTCCAAATTCGGTGTTCATTCCTGTAGCTGTAACTACTGCTTTCCCTCTTCCATATGTGATGTGTGTTCCCATGAAAACCATGTTTCTCCTGTCCGCCACTGGCATTTTGGCTTCTGGTAGTGGTTCAGTGCTTTTTGGTACTGGTATGGATTCTCCTGTTAGAACTGCTTCATCAACGCGGAGGTCTATGGCTTCTATGAGTCTTGCATCTGCAGGTATACGGTCACCAGCCTCTATTAAAATGATATCTCCTGGTACGACCTCTTTTGCTGGTATTTCCATAATTCTTCCATTTCGCAGCACGGTGGCTGTCGGTGCAGCGAGTTTCTTTAATGCTTCTAGAGCCTTTTCAGCCCGGTATTCTTGTGTAAATCCTAAAATGACACATGCAAAAACTATCGCCATTATGACACTAGCTTCTAAAATTTCTCCAATTAGCATGGATATTACCGTTGCTATAATTAGAATGATAACTAATACGTCTTTAAACTGCTCTAGAAATATTTTAAGTGGAGAAATTTTTTTAGCGGCAACAAGTTCGTTGAGTCCATATTGTTCTAAACGCTTCTTGGCCTCTTCTTCACTTAGTCCCTTAAGATTTGATTTTAGTTTTTTGAGAACTTCCTCTATGCTCATTGTATGAGGGTTCTCAATTGTCATAAACTTTCCCACCATCCCGGAATTGGAAATCTTTTAACGCTGCACGTTGATTTTCATATTAATATCGATACATTAATCGTGAAATAGCTTCAAATATGTTCCAAATACAATGTTTATTTACTTCCAGCTAGTTCTCTATTTTAATACATGGTAAATATAAAGATGTTCCCATTTAGATAATACACTTTGAACACTTACGTTAGACTTTATGTATAGAAGTTCAAAATGCAGATGGTATGTGACTCCTCTTATTCTAATGTTCGTGTTAGAGAAAATATGCGAAAACAAATATCAATCAAGTTTGTTGACTTTACTCATGATTTCTTTTAACTTTGTTAATATTTTTTGTGGGTCGTTTTGCCACTCTGTCTCATTAAAACCAAGAATTTGACATATCTCCCCTAAAATAACTGCGGGATCAACTCTAACCATCGAAGTCTCTTCCGCTGTTGACGTGATAACTGGAACTTCTTCCTCTTCCTCTACTTCTAATACCCCTATTTCTTGTAGTAGTAGCTTTGCCATTGCTTGAAAAGCTTTATTCACGTTTTCACCAGTTTTTGCAGATGTCTCAATGAATAAAACCTTTAAACCGTATTTTTCGATAATCTCCTTCCTAAGTTTGATCCCCTCTTCGGTTGTTATCGTATCTGTTGTTTTGTTTCTTAGATCTATTTTGTTTCCTACAAGAACTATAGGTACTTTCCTGTTTACGTGTTTTAGCATTTCTTCAATCCAGCCAAAAACATTGTTGTAGCTTTTTCGGTTAGTAACATCATACACTACAAGTGCGCCGGTTGTACCAGCGTAAAAGGTTTTTCTAACTTCCTTGAAGTGGGGTTGGCCGCCAAGATCCCATATTTGGAATTTAACTTCATGACCTGAAGGTGTAATTAGAGTTTTTACAGCGAAATCTGCGCCGACAGTTAATATATACGAGGTAATAAATCCTTCTCCCATCCACCTTTTGCGTAACGTTGTTTTACCAACGCCGCCATCGCCGATGAGCACAATTTTAAATAAGAAACTTCTGTTTACCAACTCTTATAACTCCCTTATTTAGTGATTTAGTAAGATAAAATGATTGAAATTTAATTTTAGTCTGATTTTTCCGTAAATTTTGTTGTATTTATTGTTACTACAATTTTATGAAAACCTTTATAAAAATCTTTCCATGGCAAGGAAATAAAAGCTTAAATTTGTTGAGGCTTCCGTTTTTACACTGAAGTATTCGTTAAGACTTTTGGAAATACCTATAAATACATCAAACTGTCTTTCTAACCTTTACAGCAACACCCTTTTTAAAGAATGAGAATTCTTCTCCAGCAAGTAGAGATTTTCCAACAGCTAAAAGTTCGTCTTTTTCGTTTACAATTATAACTTCTTCTCCAGGTCTTATTTCAGGATCGTAATTAACTACAAATTTTGAGAAAACACTACGTCCCCTTTTTATAAATTGCTCAATTTCTTCGCTAACTACCACTCTTAGTTTAGGCGGCTTAAAACTTTCTAGCAGTATTTTAGCTGCTTCGGTGGTCAAGGTGAAAAATCCAGATGTGGGTATAAGTGATAGAAGAAGCTTACCATCTCTATAGATATATCTTATCTTTCCGGTTTCTCTTGACCTTTTCCATGCGATTTTGCCTTTCTCAAATAAAGCTTTGCCGGCGCCTTTTCCAAATTGATAGTCAGCAACTTTTTGCAACTTCTCTAAAATTTCATCTTCATTAACGGTTGAAGTTTTGGTAAAATTTGCGAGGAGTTCATTAATATCGTTTATAATGTTTATCTTAAATTTCTTTGAACATTTTTTGACAATGTCATCGAAATCATTAATGCCTTTGAGGTAGAAAACACTTTTGTAACTATTTCTTGTGAGGTATTTCTCCAACTGCTTCTTAATATAGAAGATGACATCTCTGTCGAGGGTTCTTGGAGTAACGCTTTGCTGTATTGGGTAAATTTCCTCCAACTCGATTGGAACTGCACCGAAAATTGTTAAAAAAGCTATATGAAGGTGTTTAAGGTTTTTTTCAAAGATTTTATGGATTAAGCTTTGATAGTGCTTTGTATATGGTTTGATACCCTTATCGGGTAGAAGTAGCAGAATTGATGCTCGTTGAGGTGGGCTGTATCTTTCTATTAGTCTATTTGCATACCTATATAGTTCAGGCCTATTTAGAGATTCAGGTCCTGTGTAAAAGAAGGCTGATCTCTTAACAATTGGATCATATCGCTCAAAAATGTCTACATATTTTTTTAGAATTCTGTAAGCTTCTAAAAGATTTGGATGACTTCTAACTCTCATTTCAACGAGTTCCCAAAGGCTACCTTCTCTAATGGCTTGTTTAACTCTTCTTATTTCTTCAAAGCTAACATATAGGTTATGTTGAGCGATTCTTTTTACTCTTTCTTCTTTGGGCATTTCCTTTAAATCGGATACGTCGTATTTAGCGCATATAGGGCAGCTGCATGGTAGATATTCCAAATTGCTTAGGTGAATTGTGCCTGTGGGGAACATTAAACGGTCATTCGAAGCATATTTTGAGTACGAGGCCGAATCAAACATATCGCAACCTAAGAGTACTGCTAAGGCAAATATCATGGGATGACCGCAACCAAAGAGGTGGATAGGTTTACTTGGAGGTAGACATTGCTTGACAGTCATAATGACTTCGACTAGTTCTCTGAATCGGTAGTTTTCCATAAGTGGAACTACTCCACCGATTGGGTAAATATCAGCATCCAATTTTGCCATTTCTTTTGCACATTGCTCTCTTAAGTCTAGATATTTTCCTCCCTGCACTGTAATTGCTAGAAGCATGTCACCTTTCTCTATTATTGACAGTTTTGCTCTTCTCAAGGTTTCATCTATGTCAAGTTTAACTTGCTCTTTTGGGACATCTGGTTCTCTGAAAACGTCTAAAATAACTCCTATGTCGCTTCCAATATCTCTTTGAAATCTAACGATCTCAATAGGGTCGACTTGAATGTCTTTATACATGTAAAGTTGAAAAGATCCGCTGTCGGTCATTAACGGTCCGTCAAATTCAATTAATTTGTGTACACCTTTACTTAGAGTGATTTCACGCAGCTGTGGATCCTTATAAATTATATAGCTGTTTGTTATGAGCATTTTAGCCTTAAAATCATCTACTAACTTTTTAATTGGAATTGTTTGAATTTTTGGATTTATAACAGGCATAAGTATTGGAGTTTCCACTTTGCCGTGCTTAGTTTCTAGAAGGCCTATTCTGCCAAGACCGTCTCTATCTTTAAGCTCAAATGACAACTTAAATCCCTCTGTAAATTAGTGTCAAGAGAAATATTACTTACCTTCAGTTTAACAGTAGATATTTTATCCTATTTAGTTTTAATTTACGAATTTAATGATCCTGCTAGAAAACCGAAGATTCATTAAATGTATTATTGCGTTAAACCGAGTAGCTTAAATAAGTATCTGTAAAGTGTTACTGAAATCTTATCAACTAATAATCCAAATTGAATATGTGATAGTCTATTGTATCGTTTACTTTACAGGAGGAGAAAAGTCTGATATCTGAGAAAGATATGGAAATTTTGAAGAAAAAAATACAGGAAATGACAGATGACGTCAAAATAATTATGTACACTGGAGAAAACTGTGAATTATGTGGGCCAACCGAAGAACTGCTAAAAATTTTAGCGGACTTATCTGGAGGGAAAATAAACTTAGAAATCATGCAAATGGAAAACGTGGAAGAGGTAAAGAAGAAATTAGGTGTAGAAAGACCACCAATTATATTAATGGGTGAAAGGGGGGAAGTGAGGTATACGGGTGCTCCGCTTGGACATGAAGGATGGGCACTACTTGAAACTATAGTCGCTCTCTCAACGAAGAAGACTCAAATTCCAGAGAATTATATAGAGAAGCTTAAGAACTTAAAAAGAACTGTTAGAATCGAAACTATAATTACTCCGACCTGCCCTTATTGTCCTTATGCTGTTTTAATTGCTAACAGTATTGCTATAGCTAGTGAGGGTAAGGTCATATCAGATGTTATTGAAGCCCACGAGTTTCCGGAAATAGCTGAAAAGTTTAATGTGATGGCTGTCCCAACGATTGTATTATCAAGGAAACCATATCAAGGAGAAGTTTTTAGTGTAGGTGTTCCTAAAGAAAAGCAACTAATGGAAAAAATAATAGAGATTGGGATGTCAAGCACGTGGAGCCGCTAGAAAACGGTTGTTCCATTTATTTTATATATTATTTTTCTTTTATCCTTCGGATTCCTAGCCTTTACAATTAATCTTTTCTCAAGCAAGATTCTAAGAGCGTATCCTACTGTTCTCGGTGGTAATAGACTTTCTTCCTCAATTTCAGACCTACTCATGGGGCCAATTAGCTCTAAAAGACGATATATGTATTTTACTGAAGGGGGGGCATCATAAAGTTTCCTTGCAAACACTATTCCTCCACATACCACCTGCCTCCAGCAGTGAGACCACTCTATATTAACCAATTATTCACTATAATTTAAATCTGATTGGAAAGTAGAGTACTATTGGGTTTGTTTAATCGTAAATTTGACAAAATATGAGTTAGTAGAGGTGAAACAAATGGTTGAGAGCATAGACGATTTTACAGTAGAGTTAACTGGGGAAGAAATTGAACGCTATGACAGACAACTTAAGATTAAAGGGTGGGGCGTTGAGGGTCAGAGGAAATTGAAGGGCGCATGTGTTGCTGTAGTCGGGGTTGGTGGTCTTGGATCGCCAACAGCTATATATCTCGCTGCTGCTGGCGTGGGGGAACTTATTCTCATAGATAATGATGTTGTTGAATTGAATAATTTGAATAGGCAGATTCTTCATTGGAATCAGGACATAGGAGTATTTAAAGTTAAATCCGCAGAGAAAAAGTTACAAAAGCTAAACCCAAATGTAAAAGTAAAAGCGATACGGGAAGAACTTACCAAGGATAATGTTACTAGCCTTATTAAGGAAGCACATATTGTTGTTGATGCTCTTGATAATTTTAAAACAAGATACATTTTGAATGAAGCCTGTGTAAGACTTAATATTCCTCTTGTTCATGCCGGAGTTTATGGTTTTACGGGACAATTAACAACAATCCTTCCGAGAAAAGGACCGTGTCTTCGATGCATCTTCCCTAAGCCTCCAGTGGAGATGGAGAAATTTCCTATTGTAGGGGTTACTCCTGGTATAATTGGTACAATGGAGGCCTTGGAGGTTATAAAATTGATTACCGGTATTGGGACACCGTTAGTTGGCAGATTACTTATATTTGATGGAGAGAACTTTATTATAGAAGTTGTAGAAATTGAACGCAATGAAAACTGCCCTATATGTGGAGAGAGATGAAAAATATTTTATTGGCTAAAAATATAAATAATAACGGTGTTATAAAATATTGAACAAAAATTAAAGCTCAGATATGAAAGGTGAAATTGATGAAACCACCTTGTGAAGTTGTTGTTCGTGTTATTTTACCTAAGATAAGATCTATGATAGTAAATCAATTGTTTAATAAGTATGGATTAACGCAGCAAGAAATAGCTCAGAGACTTGGGCTTACACAGCCAGCGGTAAGTTACTATTTATCTGAAAAGCGAGGATGGAAAGGTAAGAATCTGCTGAGAAACCGGGAGGTAAAAGAGGTTGTAGACAAAATAGCAAAGGGAATAGCGGAGAATACAATGGATAAGCGTAGTGTCCTAGTAGAGATGTGCCGTCTTTGTAAAGCCCTTCGATCCTCGAAGAAATTTATTTGCGAAATACATAAACAAACTGGCGAATTCCACGAATTTTGCGATATATGCGATGAAATAATTAAATAAAGCATAAAGATTTACAAATTATAGCCAAAAACACTTCTCAATCTTTAAATTATTTGATTAACTTTTAGTAAAGTTTAATTAAAAGAAATAATTTACAAAATTGACAGTTAAATGGAAAAGTCGTCTAAAGTAATTTAATAACCTTCTGCATTAAGTGTTACCTATTGTTGTGGGAGGATATATGTTGAGAAAGGGAGAAGTTCATCAAAAAGGTGAAATTTCTCTACAAAAGATCATCGACGAAATTAAGAAAAATCCAAGGATAGATGAGGTTGGTGCGATTGCATGTTTTATAGGTATTGTACGTGGAATAGGCAAGGACGGGTCGAAGGTTGAGAAATTAGAGTTTGAAACATACGAGGAAGAGGTTAACAAGGTTTTAAGTAAAATTTGCGAGGAAATTGTGGAGAAGAGTGGCGTGGTGGATGTTCATATTCACCATAATGTTGGAACTTTGAATGTTGGGGAAGACATCGTGTATGTGGTTGTTGCTGGAAGACATCGGGAAGAAGTTTTTCAAGCTTTAAGGGAAGCTGTGGAGAGATTTAAAAAAGAAGCTCCTATATGGAAAAAGGAGTATACAGAGAAAGGTTCATACTGGGTTACGAACAAATAGCTATATGCAAACTACTTTGTTAAGTTTAGGGTAGTTTCCTCTTCTTAGACCTGAGATAATGTGGTGTTGAAGTTGGAAGAGAAACTACGAAAAATGAAGAAACTTCTTGAAGAACTTGGGATACGTGGTGAAATTATTTATCACGAAATAAGTGGTAAGAGGACTGAAGATGCTGAAAAGGCTCTTAAGGTTTCTAGGAAATATATTTTGAAGAGCCTTTTATTTAAATCAAAGGATGGGTACGTTGCGGCAATAGTTACTGGGAACAGGCGGGTTGATGTGAGGAAACTTGAGAAGAGTAGCGGTTTTAAAAAACTTAGATTGGCTACTCCTGAAGAAATTAGAGCTTTTACTGGTTTTGAAGTAGGTGGTGTACCTCCTTTTGTCTTTTATAAATTATGTCCTACTTACGTTGATAAAGAAGTTATGGAGAGAGAATATGTAATTGGTGCTGCTGGCTCCGAATATTGTGGAATTAAATTTTCTCCCGAAGTCTTTAAGAAACTCGGATATGTAATAGAAGAAATCGGTAAAGTGTGAATTTAATTCCATAAAATATTTAGGTACCAGTTAAATAAAAAATGTGCACTTAGTTATTTTTATCCAGCGAAAATTAGAACATTTTAATTGCTATGTGCACAACATTGAGTTATCTTTTTAATTTCCAAATTGTTTTCTCTTTTGTATCCTCTAGGAAGATACCTAATTCTTTGAGTTTTTCTCTGATTTTATCTGCGGTTTCCCAATCTTTTCTCCTGCGCGCCTCACTTCTAATGTCAATAATTAAGGTTACCAGTTTTTCAATTAAATCATATTCTTCTTTCTCCTCTGGTTTTACTTTGAATCTGCTAAATAGCCCGAATATTTCGCCTACATTCATGAGGAATTTGTACGCCCTAGAAAGTAGTACCCCGTTTGGTTTATTGATGTTTCTAAGGTAACTATTTACATGGCTAGAAACTTCAAATAATGCAGATATG
>CAYYZD010000043.1:0-9808 GCA_964476035.1 uncultured archaeon | reverse complement strand
GGCGGGTCACCTCGCCTTTCGGCTTGCCGAGGCATTTCCTCCTCGACTGCTGCCCAATTCCCTTGGACTCACCGTTTCCACCCTTTCGGGCGACCTCTATCCAAGGGACTATTCAACGTTAAGTTAAAAGCCAGAATATTTAATTTTAACTGCAATTCACCCCCGCCCTCTCGGACAGGGTCTTCTTGCAAGGTGAGATAAATGTACCAATTATTTTGATTTAAAAGAAACCTAATCTTGTTTCTAACATCTTTAACCTAATTCGTTTTTGAATAACTTAGAATCTTATCAAAGACTGTCTACAGGGGGGCGAAGCAGTTTGTAGCAATTTTAAAGTCACTCGTAACGTTTCAAAAATATTCTCAAAGAAGCAATAACTAAATATTAACTTATTTAGTTATTGAAGAATGGCGGTGTTATTCTTCCTTTTTTCTTACCTTAGCGAAGAGCTCCTTTAATTCCTGCAATGCCTGTCTGTGAATATCTTGTCTCGTGGCAGGTCGCGGCGGGCTTTGAGAAGCTTGTGGAGGCGAGGAAGTTTGTGGAGGTGGCATAGGACGTTGTGTAACTGCTTGTGCGGTTGATGATTTTGCCACCGGGGTTGAAGGGGGTTGAGTTGGTGACGTTGGTGGCAGAGCAGGTGGAGTAGCTGGTGTTGGCTGAGGCGTAGTTACAGGTCTAGATGGAGGTTGCGGTTGAGATGGTTGTGGTACTGGCTGTGGATATCGAGTTGGAGGGGGTAAGGTTGTCTGGCTAGGTCGCATTTGAACCGTTACAGATTGTTTTAACGAATTTACTTGGCCTTCAATTTCCTGAACTCTTTTCTCGATATCGCTTATTCTTTCTTCTAATATTGATAAACCGCTTAAAACCAACTCGAAGAACTTACCAATAGCATTAGCCATTTCTGAGGCAGATTTTGATGACAGTTTTTTTAATATTTTATTAAATATACTTGCGAAACTTTCAGACATGATAATTACATCTCCAAGATTGATTTGGTCATCAACCTATAAGAATCTTTGCATTAATCGAACTAATGGCACTCCAACATCATAATATGCTATTTAATCTCCATAATTAGGAAAATTTTAAAATAATATTAGTGAATTTCTATTCTTTTTCCTCTTCTTCAGGTCGCCACTCATATCCACAGTCTAAGCACTTATATTTTTTAGCATAAACCGGAGTATGTGCTACATAAGTTAGAATCGTAGATTTATCCTCTATTTTAACTAGATTAGTGCTTCCACATTTAGGACAAGGCACTTCTTCTTCCTCCTTTTGTGAAAGTTTAATTCAATTAAGCTAAATAATATTGTTAAAAGTAACCTATAAGTTTTCTGATAGGAGTATTAGAAATTAAGATATCCTCAATCCTAACGTTGTCATAAACATTTACATCACAAAATATTTGTTGAAGTTCTTAATCGATCTTTGTAAACCTCAGCAAGGTTGTTCCACATTTCGGACACCTTCCACGAGTTTTAAGAAGCTTATAAAATTCAGTAATTTCACCACATTCACATCTATACTTAACTTCACCAACCTCATTAAGTAAACTGGCTCTCGTCAAAATCTTCCCTCCATAGACCAATTTCAACGATGCTTACTTTTAAAACAGTCCTATAATTTTAGTACAACTACAAAAACAGATCAGTGAGTATTTATATGTTAATATTACGAATGTAAACATAATGCGGAGTTGAGGTTGAAACTCATGACAAAAGGTACAATTTCTGAAACAGCTCTCTATGCCATAAAAAACCCTAGCTCGATCCGAGAGATAATGTCTCTGGTAACCGACTTCAAAAAACATCCAGAAAAATATCCAAGACCCCTAATATATCTTGGGGGAGGCTGGCCTCAAGACCCCCCTCCACCAGTCCTCAGAACAGTAGCTAAAGAGATCATAGAAGACGACAACACATGGGTTGAATCTTCAAGATATGGAACAACCCGTGGGCAGCCAGACTTCATAAGCGGCGTCGTAAACTACGAGAATTTCATTTTCAATCGAAAAATCTATGAGGAAGAGGTCATTGTAGGATCTGGCAGCACAGAACTGACTGCAGCTTTCATGCTTTCCGTCTTAGATCCAGATACCGAGATCATTATCACCCGTCCCGCATATTTAAACTACCCGAGACAAGTTCAAATCGAAGCATTGCTTCGAGCCAAAATTAAACGATGGAATGTCCTAAAAAACCATGATTTTGATCCAGATGTCGATGAATTACAAGAATTAATAAGCGATAAAACACGGATGCTCATAATATGTACACCAGGCAATCCCGATGGACAAATCTACACAGATGAGATTCTTAATGCAATCAATGACATTGCAGAGGAAAAGGGCATATGGGTCATGATTGATGTTGCCTATCGAACATTCATTTACGAACAGTATCCAAGCTACTTTAGCAGGGGTAGAAGAGAGAACGAAATATGGATGTGCACTTTGTCCAAGGAGTTTAGAATTCCAGGTTGGAGAATGGCTTACGCAGTTGCTGACGAAGAACTAATTAAAGCTGTTGAAACTGTGGAACAAGCAAGGGTACTATGTCCCAATAAAATGGCTCAGGAAATCCTTACTAGAGTTCTCCAAGATAATAAGAAACTGAAAGACGTCAAAGAATACTATGAAAAGGGAAGAGAAAAATATAGAAAAGTGGCACAGTACACAGCCAAAGAACTAAAAGAAAATATCCCAGGCCTAGGTATACTAGAGCCAAAAGGAGGGTTCTATGTATTCTTTGATGCATCAAACTACGAGAAAAGCTCTAAAAAACTATGTAATGACCTATTAAAGGAGTGCCAAGTTGCCCTAGCTCCAGGAATCGACTTCGGCATGGAAGGATGGCTTCGACTAAGCTTTGCCCCAATAGTCGAGGAACCAGAAACACTCAAAGAAGGACTGAATAGAATGAAAGAATACTTTTCAAAGAAAAAATAACTTTTCTTTCTTCTTATTTGGTGTTATTCATGGTTTTTGAAGGAAATAAATATGAAATTTTCAGTAGAATAAAAGTTCCTTATGAAATTCCCTTTTTTGTAAGGTGTGATGGAAGAAACTTCCATCGCTTAACTGAAGAAACTAATTTCAAGAAACCTTATGATAGAGAATTTGCAGAAATTATGGTAGAATCAGCAAAGTCACTTTTTAAAAACAATTTAAACCCAATTTTAGCTTATGTCTTTTCCGATGAAATAAACGTTCTTTTCCTTGAATCACCTTTCAATGGAAGGATAGAAAAAATAGATAGCATCGTAGCATCCCTCTTAAGTAGCGCCTTTTCCCTTGAACTTTACTTGAGGAGGAATATCGAGAAAACAATTAGTTTTGACGCTAGAGTAATTCCAATACCCAATAAAAGGATTTTAGAATATTTAGCTTGGAGACAGCTAGAATGCTGGAGGAATCATATAAATTCTTATGCTTTCTACACACTTGTCGAGAAAGGTTTTTCCCGTGAAGATGCTGCAAAAATGCTTAAAGGCTTAAAAAGTGCTGAACTACATGATCTCGTGTTTAAGGAAAAGGGAATAAACTTGGCAAAAACTCCTACGTGGCAAAGAAGAGGCATCCTACTATATTTTGAAGAATATCTTAAAGAAGGTATAAACAAACTTACCGGAGAAAGAGTTCTAACCGTCAGAAGAAAGCTGGTTGAAAACTGGGAGTTGCCTATATTCAATTCCCCTGAAGGAGAAAATCTAATTTCGAAAATAATATGAAGTTCAAGAAATCGAGATACTTAAAGCTTAATTAACTTCATTACTTAGGTTTGACTACTACCTCTTGTTTTGCATAGACATCTGTGTTCGATGGGATATCTCTATCAACAATAACGCCGGGAGAAATATCCACATTTGTACCAATTATTTTGCCTGGTAGAATTGATACATTAATGGATATACGCGTGTTATCCCCAATAACCGCTCCAAATTTTTCCATTGGAACCCTAACTTTTTCTCCCTCTATATTCATGTAGATCGGTTCAGACCTTGGTGAAACATTCCACGTCTGAGTACCAGCACCTACATCAACATTTTCCCCAAGAACACTGTCCCCAATAAAAGAAAGACGCCCTATCTTTGTCCCATCAAAGATGACACTGTTTTTAAGTTCTACACCAAATCCAACAATAACATCGTTTCCAATCGATACAAACTCTCTTATAAGTGCATTATTTCCAATATAACTATTTTCCCCGATGTAACAAGGACCTTTAATCGTGGAACCAGATCTTATCTTCGCATTGTCTGAAATCCAAACAGGCCCTTCAATTTTTGCACCATTATCTATCGATGCAGATTCCGCAATAAAAGACCCCTTACCTTTAAGCATCTTTGAAAGAACCAAACGATTAGCCTTAAGGATATCCCAAGGGTACCTTATTTCAACCCATTCCTTTTCCCATACAGACACGTATACCTCTCCCTTTTGGGCAAGCTTTCTAATCGCTGCATCAAGAGTTTTCTCACTCTTAAGAAGATCAAAGATATTGTTTTTAAAGACGTATACTCCTGCTACTGCATAGTTGCTGGGTGATTCTCCCGGCTTTGGTTTTTCGACTATATATTCTAGCCTTGAATCCTCCGAAAAAACAACTACACCATAAAGTTGAGGATTTTCAACGAGAGTAGCGGATATTGTTGCATCAGCATTTAAATCTCTAAAAGTTTCAATTGTTCTGCCTATTAGTTCCGGATCTGCAAGGACATCAGCATGAATAACCAAAAATTCTTCTTCCGTTTTCATTTTTTCCTTAGTTCTTAAAATAGCGTCCTCCACGCCTAATGCTTTGTCTTGCAAAACATATTCTATTTTTACATTAAATTTATCTCCAAATTCAAAGTAGTCCTCTATAACTTCACGTTTGTAACCAACTACAATCAAAATATCCTTAATCAGATTTTCACGTAACCCTTCGATAACATACTGTAGTAAAGGTTTGCCCGCTATTTCTAGCATTGGCTTTGGTCTTGTTTCTGTGAGTGGTTTTAACCTATAACCGAGTCCAGCTGCCAATATAACCGCTTTCAACAAAAACACCCAGAAATATTTCTCTCCCTGGCATCTTTAGCTGGGATATTAAATAAACTAGCTTAACCGTATATTAAGATTATCATACTGCTAGTAGTAGAATAGACAAATCTGTTAAAATAAGACTTGACTTAGTGTTTAATTCGATGAAGTTAACCTATAATTCATTATATCTTGAGAAAGATACGTTTAAAATTTCTTGCTATTTTTCTGGTTCTGGGAGCAATATTTTTACTGCTCTTTTATTTTTATCCATCCACTTTGCCTTTTTCTTACTAATTAAAATATTAATAATTTGTAAAAGGTCTTCACTGGGCAGATTTCTTATAATTTCTGGACTTTCTTGTATAAGGTCGTAAGGCGTAAAATGGATGGTTCCCGTATTTAATGCCCAGTCATATAGGTAGTCCGCCAATTCCTCTAAAGATTTCCAATAAATTCTGAGCCTATTTTCATCCAACCACCTTGCAAAACCAGTCTTTACAAGGTAGTTCATAATTTCCTTCAAGTTTTCTGTCGTAAGCTTAGAATACGGAGGAGTTGACAAAAGGTCATTTAAAGAAATTACATGTTTTATGTGAAAAGAAGACCATCTTAGCAAAAGGTTTCCCCAACTTTGCAGCCAAGAATCGTATAGATCCGGGTTTCTAGGCTTAATATACATCCAAGGATATTCGATCCACTCTGGAAAATTGAATTCAGGTTTCTCCTCAACGATTTCAACAGGTTTCGTGACTTCAACCTCTCTGCTCAGTTCTTCCAGTTCTTTGATTACTTCTTGTTCATCACTTTTTACTTCGATAATCTCTTTTTCTTCTTCTCTTTTTCTTTTCTTCTCTTCAATCGCCAATACTAATCACCATTTAGGTACCAAATTCTCTGGTCCACTCTTCATATCTTGTAATTTCATCTTGTGAAACTGAAGGCTTAATTTTAGACAAGGACTGCATAAAATCTTGCATAGTTACCGGTCTAAGCTTTTCAATTTCCGTAAGTTTTCCCTCCTGATCGAGTTCCCTTATAGGTATCATCAAAGCTTCCCTGCAAATCAAAGCTATATCCGCACCGCTATACCCATCTGTGAGTTCCGCTAACTTATCAAAATCAACATCAGGGGCTAATTCTACTCCCTCTGTATGTATTCTAAAAATTTCTTTTCGAGCCTCTCTATCAGGTAGAGGAACGTATATTCTTTTCTCAAACCTCCTTCTCATAGCGGGGTCAATTTCCCACGGACGATTAGTAGCGCCAAGAACGATAATTCTCTCTTCTCCCTCGTCTTTCAATCCATCCATTTCAATTAAAAGTTGTGTTTTTAATCTTCTCTCTCCACCAATATCATCCTCTGCCCTAGCAGTCGCAATAGAGTCTACCTCATCAATGAATATTATTGATGGTTGTTTTTGTCTAGCAAGGTTAAACAAAGCTTTCACAAGTTTTTCAGATTCTCCTAACCATTTCGATACAAGAGAAGCAGCATCAACATTAAAGAAAGTTGCATCGCATTCTGCAGCCGCAGCTTTTGCCAGTAAGGTTTTACCACATCCGGGGGGACCGTAAAGCAGTATACCCTTCCAAGGTTTTCTTGGTCCGCTAAAAAGATCCGGTCTTAACATAGGAATTATAATTGCTTCCCGAAGCGCGGATTTTGCGGTTTGAAGATCTGCTACATCTTCCCATCTAACCTTTGGCTTTTCATAAACAACAGTGTCTGCAATTGCTGCAGTTAGGGGATCTACTTCTTCGGTTATTTTCTTCCCAGACTTTGTTATGTATGTTATTCTTCTGGTCTTACCTCCAATATAGTTTTTGAGCTCTTTGCTTCTCTCGATGTATTCTTTAGCTCTCTGAAAGTATATTGACTGTAACTTCGGGTTTTCGGTTAATTTTGAAAGCTTTAACAATAGTTCTGCTGCTTTTACATATTTTTCAATAGCTTTTCTGTAGTTTCCTTGCCTGTCAAGTTTTGTTGCTTCCTTTGCAATCTGAGAAGCATACTGCAATAGTCTTGAAGACATTTTGTTTCACTTCACTTCAAAATGATTTAGTGGATTTAGTACAAGAAAATGATTGCCATAAATAATATAAAGATTAATATAGTGTTACGTATTTAAGGAGGAAAAAAGTTTGCCCCTTGCAGATAAGATTAGGATGTTCCTACGCTGGATGAAAGGCGCACCTGATCTTAAAGAAATTACATTACAGCTAGAAGTTTTTACACGCAAACTTGACTACCAAAGAAAAAGACTTGAAAATGAAGCGAGAAAATGCAGGGATAAAGCTAGAAAATATCGTATAGAGGGTAATGAAGAAGCTTCAAGAATGTATGCCGAGCACTTTCTGCGCTATCGAAAATGGGCTTTAGGAGTTGATGCCTTTAGACTGAGAATAGACGGTTTACTAGTTAAACTTAGGCAAGCCCAGTCAGTATCCGAAGTTGAAAGTGCTTTAAGAGGCATCAGAGCAGCTGTAATAGGCTTAAAAGAAGCAATTAATGTTCCTGATATAGCTGAAATGGTGGAAGACATAGATAAACAAATGAGAGAAATAGAAATAGCTCAAGACATTACAGAAACTGGTATGGAACGCTTAACGGTTTCAACAGAAGTTACATCCGAGGAAATAAGTAGAGTTTTAGCGGAAATAGATCAAGAAATAGGCGTTGAAGCTGGAATAGCTTTACCGGAACCTTCGAAGAGGATAAAAGAGCTAGAAAAGGACATCAAAAAACTTAAAGAAGAACTTTAAATTTATTTCCAGCTCGTGGTAATCAAGCTAGAAATAAATCACTAGTAAAGCTGAAAATCATACAACGTTTCAAATGACATTAGAAAATATTGCCTAATGTTAAATATATTCAATAATTGCTAAAAGAATCTCGGAATAATAAATAATATATTTATAATGGTGATCTTAAGAAGAAATTTTATCCTTATCAAATTCGGTAAAATATTAAAAGTAAATATAAACATAAGTTATTGAGGTGTTTAAGTTTGCCAAAATTTCTTGACAAACTTTTCGGAAAAAAGACCAAATCCGAAGAAGAAACCATTGCGGAGCTCAGAGCAACTATCAATAGACTTCAACTAAGAAGCAAGGAACTTGATAAAAGAGCTAGAATGAGCAGAGAGCAAGCAAAAGAACTGCTAAGAATGGGTAACAAAGAGGGAGCAAAGTTCCAATTAAAACGATGGTACCGATACGTTCAATTATTTAACAGATATTCTAGGCAAATTGCGAGCTTAGAAGATGCTATTGCAACAATCGAAACAGCTAGAGACAGCGTTGAAATGTCTAGGGCATTAGCAACAGCACTTGGTGCTCTTAGACAAGCTAGAGAAATCGCATCGCCAGAAAGAGCTATGGAACTTATGGCAAGAATGGATCAAACAATGCAGGAGATAGAAAGTACATCACAAATTCTTGGCGAAGGTTTTGAAGTGCCGGGAGAAGAAGATGTATCGATTGAAAAAGAGCTAGAAAAATTGGAAACGGAAGTTATGCTTGAAGAAACAGGAGAACTACCAAGAGTACCAGCAAAAATAGAAAAAGAAGTAGAAAAAGAAACAGAGACAGTAGAAGAAGAAGCTAAAAAATTAAAAGGAGAATTAACCAAGGAAGAAAAGGAAGAAGCATAACCACTGTTATAATGCTTTAATGTTTACAACACCTTATGTTTGCCTCCTTATACTTGCCCAACATTAAACGAAGAGTGCAAGTTGGCAAACTAGGTAAATATTATCGTATAAACTTAATAAATCACATACCCTGACTTACACTATCATGCATACCAAAATTTTGGTACCTATTTCTTAGTTCTAGTAATTTTTTCTCAATCGCGTATAGCTTTCCTATCCAAGATCTATAATATTTAAAGTAATTTTCTACAGAGATCAGCCCACCTTCAAAATAGTGCTTTAACTCTTTCAAAGATTTTTCTATCTCATATTTCTCCCTTTCAAGATTATACAATTCCATTTTTAATTTATCTATGGGATTTATAGGCGTAATAACGCTATTTGAAACTCTTTGGATGGCAATAGTTTTCGGGATACTAACATCTCTATGTTCCTCGACTCTTTTAATCTTTTTTAGAATGCCTTCTACCCTCGCTTTTAAATCTGAAGTTTCTAGTGTTAAACCATTTACCCTAGAGACGACTTTTGGATCACTTAGAGAGTAATTTTTAAAATTTAATGCAATTCTAATATAGTCTCTTACTAGTTGAAGCATCTTTGATGGAAAACTAAAAACTAAATCTCCACCATTATATTTCACAATTAGACGTTTTTTTAACCTGCCCCTGATTTCTACATCGCTAATTTTGTTTAATGGCACCTCAAACAATTTGTGAAAAGACTTTTTAAAAATGCCTTTTTCATTTAAAAAAATAAGCCTCTTATTCGTAAGAAAAAGTGTGCCTTCGCCCTTAGGTACCTGCATGGTGTTTAAACCAAAAAATTTAGCACCCGAAATACCATATATGGGGTTTTCGTCCGTATCCAACGATAAGACATCCCTATGCCTACTAAACTCTTGATAATGTTGATAAATGGAGGAAACTAAAACTTCAAGCTTTGCTAACCTCTCAGTAACTTCAGTTGTAGATTCGTCTACGTAGTTTTTATAACCTTTCAACTCGGTTTCAATTCTAGTTAAAACACCTCTAAGAAAAGGTAATTCTTGGACTTTAAATTGGACTTCAACGGAGAATCTTGGAGCCATAGATAAGATTAAATTTCCAATTTCCTCCACTTT
>CAYYZD010000042.1:0-10021 GCA_964476035.1 uncultured archaeon | reverse complement strand
CATCAATCTCATCAATAAAAATAATACTAGGAGCATTCTTTTTAGCTTCCTCAAATACTTGCCTTAAGCGGTGCTCAGATTCACCATAAAATTTTCCCATAATCTCAGGGCCATTAATGGCAATAAAGTATGCATCAGACTCATTAGCAACAGCCCTAGCTACGAGAGTTTTCCCACAACCAGGAGGACCATGTAAAAGCACTCCCTTGGGTGGATCTATACCAAGCCTCTTAAACAACTCTGGGTGTTTCAATGGCAACTCAACCATTTCCCTAATCCTCTGAATAGCCTCATGAAGACCACCAATATCCTCGTATGTCACATAGGGTATTGCACCAGCTTCTTCAACACTCTCCCTAATGGTGAGATTTGTCCTATCGGTGACTATTACCACACCAACCGGTTTTGTTGTTACAACGCGAAAACTCAAAGCCCTTTTCAATAACGGAATATTTATTACGTCTCCCCTTGTCAGAGGGTAATTTAATAATCTTCTTTTAACAAATGTTACAAAACTTTTATCCATTTTACGAATAGTTGTAGAAATTGGCGAAAGTACAACCATTTTAGCTTCTTTTTCGTTTGCTTTTCTCACGGTAACTTTTTCTCCGAGACTTACACCCGCATTATGTCTTATTGTTCCATCCATTCGAATAATTTCTTGATCTTGATCTTCATCATAAGCAGGCCAAACTATTGCAGCAGTTATTTTTCTTCCTTTAATTTCTATTACGTCACCGGTTTTAACACCTAATTTTTCCATGGCTTCGCCGCTAAGTCTAACAATGAAACGATTTACGTCTTCTTGCCTAGCTTCTGCAACTCTTAGTTGCAATTCATCCAAGAAGCTTTAACCTCCTAGTGCAATTAGGGTCACTAATAATTCTTAATTGATACTCCCTTACTTTAGATGCAAAATCTGAAATCTATGCTTTTAATTCAAATTATCTTTTATAAGGATTTCTTTTGTAAAGATTTCAGAAAATAAAGTAAAATCTGATCTAAAAAACCTATTATATTCTGGTTGCATGTTCTATTTCGACTTGTCCTACACCTTTAACATTTTTAATAGTTTCCTCGAGTATGTCCGTACCGCCTTCAGCATCTGGTACGACAACTGCTATTTTTAAAGCTTTCAAACCAAATGCTATAGGTTCTTCCTTACTATCCTTAAATTCAGCATTTTCAGGTAGACTTCTCTTAATATCCTCAAGTAATTGTTTTAAATCTATTTCTACGTTTTCCGGTAAGATTTTAATAATTGTTAAAACTTTTCCCATTTTAACCCCTCCTATGGTCCTTCAAAACCACATTTAGGACACTTATACGTACGAGAGAGTTTTCTACACCTCTTGCATCTCCAAATAATAACTTCACCGCAATCTGGGCAAGGAAATCTTACTGCTGTTTCGCCAGGTGCAATAATTTTTCCACATGATGAACATATTGGCGGTTCAAGGGTCAACAGTATCACCACTCTATCCTTGCATGCATCATTTGGCAGGTATCACGTGAGACTATATGCACTATGTAAATTTCGTTATAAAAGTTTCCAAAGTTCATTCTCTGGTTAGTTTGGCACTGAACTTATATTTCATCTTAAACACTTTATTTAAACGTATTGTTTGCAAGTTTTCTCAGTTCATCTTACAAGGTCGCTTTTAACAATAAAGTCTAAATTATATAAATTGTGAAAGCAATGTTGAAAACGCAGCCGCTAGAGCCTTAATGTTTGTAAGAGACCTGAATATTGTCCCGTATTGAAAATCCATATCTCCATATTGAGCAAGGTCCTCATTAAATCCATAACGGGGTATGTAGAGAAACAATTTGTCCAAGGTTTTATCCGGCAAAAAATTCAGAATCTTTCTTAAGGCCTTCATAGATCTGAATTCTCTACCAAAAAGCTTACGCCAAATCTTTTCATATTCGCTTAAGGAACTAACAGGTAAATTATTTCTAACAAATTTTCCAGCAACCTTTCCAGCAATAGTAGAGCAAAGAGAACCTAAAACAATTCCTCCACCTGTTGTGGGCTTAACTTGTCCAGCGGCATCGCCAACAAGCAAAACACGAGGACACCAGGTTCTAGAAATAGGTCCTCCCGTAATAACAGTTCCTCCAATGACTTTAACAATCTTTCCCTTTTTAAATCGATTTAAAACCTGTACATTACTTCTTAGAAATTTTTTAAGTAAATTTAACGGTCTACTCTTAGCGGCAAGACCCACGCGAGCAGAGTTATCTGACGTAGGAATAATCCAAGCAAAAAATCCAGGTGCAATTTTTCGACCAAAATACAACTCTACAAGTTCATCATTAACATCTACGTCCACCATCTCAAATTGTACAGCAGGAAGCAAGGACTGTGGCCTATCAAACCCAAGTTTATAAGAAACAACAGACTTAACACCTTCCGCATTAATTAAGACCCTTGCAGTATCAATTTCTTCCCTCTTCCTCCTAGTCAATTTTATCATAACTTTGTCTTCCCTGACAAAAACATTACTAACTTTACATGCTAACTCGATTTTTACTCCATTTTTCTTTGCCATTGAAGCTAAGAATTGATCATAAAGAACTCTATCGAGAACATATGCTTGATTGTTTTCCTTCTCAACTACGAAACTATGACCGGAAGGAGAAAAGAAAATAGCGCCTCTAACCTTATTCAATACAACATTAGAAGGAGGATGAAAACCTATTTTCTCAAATCCCTTCATACTGACAAGACCAGCACAATGCGTAGGCAAACCTATTGTATTATGCTCTTCAAAAACAGAAATTTTCACATTAAATTTAGCAGCTTGAATAGCAGCCATTAAACCAGCTGGACCAGCGCCCACAATTGCAACATCAATTTCTTCCCTCATATTCCCGTCTAACATAATATTACCCCTCAATTTACCGAACCATAAATGTTTGAGAGGTTAAAGCTATGAATACTGAATTATTAAAAAGATAATATTGCAAACCCGCAACTAGTATCAGACAAATATAGTATAGTTTAAATTCCTTTATATAATAAGCGTAACTCGGATATTTTCGCTAAATATCTGTGCTTAAAGCAAAAGGTAATTAACAATGCCAAGATAAGGGTTTTCTACTCTAATAAACTCACACGTTCTGCACGGGAATGAACTACGTAAACATTAACAGAACAAATGTAAAAAGATTTCGTTGTAGTCAATGTTATTCACTTTTTAAACCACATGTCCAAGCTTGTTCTCGTCTTTGTTTCTTTCATGGCTTTGTCAAGTTTTTCCACCGCTTTCCTCACTCTAGACTCGGAAAAATCATGTTCTCCACATAAAAAATTCACTACATTCTCTATATCAGGTTGACGCCACTTAACTTCATAACTATCAGTAACTTGAGGCTTCAAGAAAACTTCCTTAATTTCTGCAGGATCGACTGGGAAACTTGCTCCAGGGATGTGTTTCAACGCGTTTTCCAAAGATCCGTACTGTTTAATAAGTGTCAACGCTTTTTTGGGACCAATACCTTTTATTCCTTCAGGATTATAATCTGTACCGACCAAAATAGCAATGTCGATTAGCTGTTCCCTAGAAATATTCAAATCACTTAAAACCTCATCTAGCGCAATAAGCTCAGGTTTAACCTCAATATAAACATTTTTACGAGGCAATTTACGCCTACCGGTGATAGAAATATTTCTAACTAACCTGGGAGCGCCAAATAATAAACTATCATAGTCTTGCGAGCCACAGGCAAAAACGTCGCCTTTCTTTGCCATGTAAGCAGCTTGAGCCTCGCCTTCGCTGGGAGCTTGCACATACGGAATACCCATTAAATCTAATAGTCTTTTGGCTTGGCTAACCATATCTTCGGTCAAAACAGATGTTGCCTGAGCATACATTCTAGCTGCTTCCAAATCTCCCCTTGCCAAGGCTTCTTCGTACTTCTTTACTGCTTCCTCCTTCACCGCTTTTCTCCTTTCAATCTCCATGGCTTTCAGTTCTGGTGGCTTTCCGTCAAAAACATAAACGGGCTTTATACCATTCTCCACAAGATTTACGGTTCTATACAATAATCCGCTAAGATGACTTGTAACTCTTCCTTGGCTATCCTTAAGAGGTGTTCCATCTGGTTGGCGAATTATAGCTAAAAACTGGTATAAAGCATTATAGGCATCAATAGATATAGCTTTGCCCTTTAGATTCATTAAAGTAATTTCTTTTGCTTTTATTATGCCTCTTAGGTTCACGCCCATACCTTAGGCCTCCTTTAAAATAAATTTATAGATAAACTTCATAAATTCTACAATAAGTACTCCCCTTTCATTTTCACCTTAGCCTAGTTTTTGTTAAATTTTTGTTTCTGTTTCTTTCTGCTTTTTTAGACTATTTTTCTTTTTCGGTCAACATTTTTACATAAGTTCAACATATGTGAAAAAATTGTTATTTTTGTAACAAGAAAAACTAGGTTAAAAACTTGAAATTAAAACTTCTAATTAAGCCACTACTTTCTTTCTTTGCTTTAGAGATGCGCAGAAACTTTCCAAGATAAATCATCGACATATTGATAGAAGTTTAATACAATAAGTATTTAGGATAATTCAAAGACCTACTATTAAATAGATTAAGCATGGAGTGGTCATAATATTTGAGTGGTGCCATTTATGGAAGAAGATTTTAACGTTAAAAGAGAGAAACTTGTAGGAAGGCTTGTTAGGGAGGGGATTTTAAAGAGTCCTCATGTAATTAAAGCGTTTAAAAAGGTCCCTAGAGAGGAGTTTGTACCTCCAGATGCTAGAAAATATGCCTATGTTGATCAACCATTGCCAATAGGCTGGGGCCAGACGATTAGCGCGCCACTCAGCTAGCAATAACTGCTAGCTGGGCGATACATGGTTGCAATTATGTGTGAAGTCCTTGATCTAAAAGTGGGACAAAGAGTTTTAGAGATTGGAACTGGTAGCGGATATCACGCTGCTGTCTGCGCTGAGATAGTTGCTCCTTCCGATACAGACCCTAATTTGTGGGGTCACGTTTATACGATCGAGAGAATTGCTGAACTAGCTGATTTTGCCAGGAAAAATCTTGAAAGAACGGGATATTTGAATAGGGTTACGGTTATAGTTGGTGACGGTACTTGTGGTTATGCTGAAGCAGCACCATTTGATAGAATTTTGGTTACAGCTGCAAGTCCAAGGATTCCAGATCCTTTGGTCGAACAGCTAAAGATTGGAGGAAAACTCGTTATCCCGGTAGGGCACATACATTTTTGGCAAGATTTAATCCTTGTTACTAAGAAAGAGGATAAAAAAATCGAAACTAAAAATCTCGGTTCAGTAGCGTTTGTACCTCTTGTAGGAAAGTATGGTTGGCACGAAAGCGAATAGAACACGGAACTAAGGTATTAAAATTCGTATAGTCGTATTCGTAATTACTTGGTTAACTTATTTTCCTACTCAGGTTAAAATAGTTACAATCCTTCTTGAATGGGCATGTGTTGCATCGTGGCTTGTTTTTACGGCAGTATTCTCTTCCAAAAAGGTAAGTTAATGTTTGAAACCATCCCGCTAATTTCCCTAATCCTAAAACTTTAGCTCTAATGCAATTATTAGAAATTGGACATAACGGAACTCTTAATTTTCTCGAGACATCTTTTGTACAAGTATATTTTGAGCACAAACTGCTTTGAGGAGCCTTAATAACTTCACTGAACAATTTAAGTCTTGTTATCACGGTTTTTAGATGGGTGTCCACTGGAGTAATATCTGTATGAAAACTAGTGTTTAGTAGGTAGGAGTCTGCTGTTTTCGGTCCAATTCCTTTTACTTTAGAAATCAAAATTATTCTTGCCACTTGCGGCGGAATTGCTATTGAAAGAAATTTAAAAGGATCGCTAATATGTTCCTGTCCTTGTAAATGTTCTTTAATATAAGTAGGTAAATCCTTTAAACCCTTATGAAGCATAGTTACGGATTTCAACGTGTCTACAAGATTAAGAATCTGATAACTTGTGCCAATCTCAAACAAATCTTCCTTACTTACATAAATTAAATCTAAAACATTATCATTGTATTTTTTAAGGATCTTCTCCATCCAAGAGCGTACAAACACCTCATAATCTGTTCTTTTAGAAAGACAGATAGCAACAAATATTTTATCCCGTTCAAATAAGGACACTGGTATCCTAACACCTGGATACAGATGCGAAAGTTCCTCTAAAACCCATCTAAATTTTTTAGAAACCCTATGAATTTCATATTCGAAGGGGGCATGCCAAAGCCCTGTCTCAGCAAAAATAAGATCTTCTATCCACTCACGATCTATAGATACATTTCCTTTGATGAAAACGTGTGTTTTCTCCTGCTTTACCGTGAAACCTCTAAACATTTGTGAATCAAATTTCTTCCAAACATTCTTTTTTACTCGTTTATAGGTAGAAGAAACAAAAGAAGGTTTGAACGTCAAACTAAGATCATAGCATTCCGGTTCCAACGTGATATTTATGGTCTTCATTACTTTGTTCCTCGGATAACTGATAAACTCAGAGAATCTAGTTTCATAAAAACGACGTCTTATTAACTGTATAAGTTATTTACGTCTTTCACTTGTCAAATAGACTTTTGCATCGTCATTACTATATCACTATTTTGGCGGACTCTACATTTTAAAATAATCATAAAATTAACTTAACGAGGGGTCACTATGTTTCTCAAGGCTGTGGAAGTGATTAAAGCGTATGGCCATACCAATATCCGTGCCACCCATAGATCAACATTAGAAATAACAAAAGAAGAAAGCTTAACACCCAGAGGAGACTGCATCATTGCCGTAAAAGCCGATAAAGGACTATATGAGCTTAGTGATGAATTTAAAAGAGTAGTTGGAAGAGAAGGGTCAAAAATAAAGCTAATCATCGAAGTTGAAGGATTAAAAGAAGAAATTACCGGGTTCGGGAGCCCCAAACTCACTTTAAGCCACCCTACAGATATCGTTTGCAGGAAAAGCAGTTACACCTGCGATAGAACCCTAATGATTAAAGCTAATAAAGCAGCTATAGACATCGACAGGAAAATCGTTAAAAAACTAAAAAATCCTAATGTACAGGTTAAAATTACCTTAATAGCTGAACTTAGCGAATAAGCGCATCAACCGCGATTTGCCATTCGTACGGGGCGTAGGGTCTTACCTTTCTGATATTTAACACCGAAACTATTCTCCTCCCTGACTGCAAAACTTTTTCTTCCAAATTCTTAATAGTCTTTCTCTCGGGATCTGGTTCTGAAGCAAACTGATAATAATGAATTATTCCACCTCCCGGCTTCACAGCCAAACAAGCATCCTCTATAAAACTGTAGGCCTTTTCAGGAAGATTCATAATTACTCTGTCAGCCTTCCCAGATAGTTTTTCTCTAACTACTTGTTTAGCATCTCCTAAAATTGGTATAACTGTTCCTCTAAGCCTGTTTCTCTGTATATTTTCTTTTAAGTATTTTATAGCGTAAGGATTCTTATCTATGGCATAAACAGTTGCATTCACTCTCTTCGCAATTAAAATGGCAAAAGGACCAATACCAGTAAACATATCGACAACTGTTTCTCCATCTTTTACCTGAGAAGCCACTCTCCAATGTTCAGTAGCCAACCTAGGGCTAAAATATACCTTTGAAACATCTAAAACGAATATGCATCCATACTCCCTATGCGTAGTTTCGGTTTTTTTCTCACCAGCTATATACTTGAGTCTCCGTATACGAAACTCGGAATCAACTTTACCTGCTTTCGCTAAAACCGTTTTAACATTTTTATGAACCTGCAAAATAGCTTCTCCAATTTTACGTCCCAAATGAGAAACTTCCTCAGGAATCTCAATAATAGCGATATCGCCAATAATATCAAAGGACCGCCGAACAAACTCTAAATTATCTTCACTAAGTTCATTTCTCAAAATATCAATAAAACTCTTAGGTCTACTTTCGCGGCGATCTATTTTTCTTTCAACAATCTCAACCTCGCAAATCTTCTTTAATTCTTCCAACTCTTCTTCAACCAACTGGCGAGTGACTGGAAAATACAAGTAAATATTATCTCTTTCAATTTTAAAATTCCTATCTAAAACACCCATACTATTGAGCCTTTTTCTAATGTCTTCTCCAACTTTTCTAGGAACCTTAACGCACAAAACGGAAGACTTCAAAATAATCACCAATTCACAGCACCAACTTTCTTTACAAATTAACTTTAATGTTATAACGCAAAAATAGTTTTATGGTTTAAACTCTTCTGCTATTGTAGAAATGTAATGCTTACCTTGGGATTGGACTTTTTTCTCTGTCTGGATGATAGAGAAAGTTTTGTGGAAAGACGTAACGAAGGCTTGTAGAAGTTAAAAAGGAGGAAACGGTGGAGGATAAAAGAGTGGCGGGCCCGGCGGGATTTGAACCCGCGACCAGTGGGTTTCTCCTTAGGAGTTTAAATAAGAGCCCACCGCTCTACTTCACCGGATATTTACATTTCTATCCTCTAGCTGAGCTACGGGCCCATTTCTAATCCATATTTTGTTGTTTTCTTCCACCTTTTAAATATTTTGCAAAGTATCGATGCTTAAACATTAAAAGATGTTAATCTCCTTAATTTAAATAAGCTTTGCAGTAAAGTAACATAAATATTGATAGCCATTACCTGCACGGTGGAGGGTTTAAAGTTGAGCGATAAAGTAAGGATAGCGATTATCGGTGGATCTGGACTTTATCAATTACTTGAAAAATCTGAGCATGTGATTTTGGATACCCCCTTTGGGAAAACTCCTCGTATAGAGATTGGTGAGATCGAAGGAGTTAAAGTAGCTTTTCTGCCAAGGCACAGTAAGCCGGGAAGCGAAAAAGTTGGACATGATGTTCCCCCTCATAAAATAAATTTTAGAGCAAATATTTATGGTCTTCATATGCTTGGTGTCGAGAGAATTATTGCTAGTAGTGCCTGTGGTTCACTGAACCCAGCTATGGAGCCCGGAGACTTCGTTATCATAGATCAGTTTATCGATATGACAAAAAATAGAACATACACTTTCTATGATGGAGAAATACCAATTAAGGTTTTTGAAGATAAACCTCTCGTAGCTCAAGTTGTTCACATAGACTTCACAGAACCTTACTGTCCAGAGCTACGCAATGTAATTTTTAATGCCTGTGAAAAACTAGGTGTACGTTTTCATAAAAGAGGATGCTACGTGGCAACCGAAGGGCCTAGATTCGAAACCCCTGCTGAAATCAGAGCATATAGATTTCTTGGTGGAGACGTTGTAGGGATGACTAATGTACCAGAATGTGTTCTAGCAAGAGAGCTTGGAAAATGTTACGCGGCAATAGCAATAGTAACGAACTGGGCCGCTGGAATGCAAGAAAAAGTTTCCCACCAAGAGGTAATAGAACTTTTTAACAAAAGAATAGAAGACATAAGACAAGTTATCAAAGAAGTCATTAAAAAAATACCCAAAGAGAAAAAATGCCAATGCGAAAAAATCGTAAGGGACGCCATCTCCATAGAGTAAGCTAAAACAGCTTATTCATGATGAATCAAAAGGAACTAATAATATTGTTACAGTTGTCAATGTCTGCATCAGGTTTCAAATATTCATTTTCTTTCTTTTAAATACCTTTCTGCAGCAATTTTAATTGGACAATTAGTGGAAGGATATTTTTCCCCGATATATGTGGACAGGCATCATAGCAAGCGCTACTGGAAGAAATACGGTGAGTGATCCATAAATAATTGCAAAACCCGGAGAAAATAGTCTTAAGGAATACGCACAATAGGGTTCCTACTTAGGTAGACATTGATAGACCTACGTAAGTATTCATTACCCATGATATCCTCCAAGCCCGACTACGGGAGCTACTCATCTTATCGTAACTCCCCTCAGCGAACTTGGATTCATCTGGGCTCATCTCCTCGATGTTCACCGGAATCCCTAATAGTGTACACTAAACTTAAATATAAGTTTTTCTAAACTATTGTATGGTGAACGTTGTGAAAGTTGGGGAAAG
>CAYYZD010000041.1:0-10087 GCA_964476035.1 uncultured archaeon | reverse complement strand
GAATTAATAGAAGCTGCAAAAGCTTTATCCGTAGCCAAATATCCTCCAAAAGGTAATCGCGTAGCGATAATAACTCATACGGCTGGACCCAGCATAGTTGCAACAGACATCTTGGAAACACGTGGATGTAAATTGGCAAAGCTGTTGAAAGAAACGGTAGAAGGAATACAAAGTCTTTTACCGTTTCCCATACCGATAACAAATCCTGTGGATATTTTAGGATTTGGATACGCAATACCTGAACTTTATGGCGAGGTGGTAAAAAGGGTTTTGGCGGATGATAACGTTGATCTTCTTTTAACTATTTATTCGCCTTCCTTCCAACATGAGATAAGAGTTCCAGTAAAAGAAATGATTGAAGCATTTGAAGAGCGCAGAAAGCCAATAGTAGCGGTTTTAAATACACCAATATCTAAAAAGCCTAAGGAGGCAGAGAACTTAGAAAAAGTAGGAATACCGGTGTTTTTTGACCCCGAAAGTGGCGCAAAAGCTTCGGCAATCCTCATACACTACTACACAAAATTAAAAATTAAGGCTAACACAGATTAATCGACAATAATGTTTTTAAACCATTTTACAACTCGGATGTGTTATTCCAAATAATATTAACGCTAAAACATAGTAAAATGCATTATAATCGTCAGATTGTATCTTGTTTTTAATTAAATGGTTTAAAGTCTTCAAATAACTCTAAAAAAGCTAGCTGTTCGCCTTTTAGTTTCAACGTAAATGTTATAATAGTATATGCAAAAAAATATTATAATATTTATTACAACAATTAATTCAGGTGTTCCTATGAAAAGGTTCACCTACATCTCAATATTTTTGCTAATTACATTAATAGTCATTATAGACATAGCTGTCATGCCAGAGATCAATAGTAGACCTCAAATCATAGCATCAGATGAAAAGTCCTCTTCCGACCTTAACAGGGACATTACGATGTTAAGTAAAAATCAACCACTTGAAAATCTTACAACGGAGTGTTTTGATATCGTTCTTTCGTTTTATCATACACTTGGTAACTTCACCGGAGACGATATGCCAGAAGTTGCCTCAATAGCTTATACAGATGGTCGAATACATTTTTATGATATTGTTAATCAGAGAACATATGCTATTAATAATGATACGTCTGGACCACAGGCGTCTAATGGCTTGGCAATTGCTCCAGGAAACTTTGATGAAGATGCTTGGGACGAAGTTACCACTATTAATAAAACTGGTATAATAACAATTATAGATGGCAACGGTACAACCATTGAGCGCATAGATCTAAATATTGCAGAAGAGATTAGTGTGGTATCGTTTTTTGAAGTAGTTGATTTAGATCTTGACGGATACTCTGATACAGTAATGCTGCTTACGACAGAAAAATCAAAAAGAATTTTTACCATAATAAATGGAAACACTAAAGCAATATCTGTTAATTTAACTTTAAACGATGCACTAGATGTAACTATAGGCAATTTTTCAGCTAGTAGCGGTCGAGAAATTGCAATAGTATATTCAACTAACGATACCGTGGCCATTTATAATTATAAGTTTCAACGTATTATAAGTGGAATAATCTCCGATATTTCTAGGATAGCAACTGTAAGCAATGCGTCGTGGCACTATGATGCTCTCCTTGCATTACTTTCAACCAATCCCAAAAACGTAACTATTTATAATGCAACTACCTTAACGCCACTCGGGTACTCAGCAGAGGTTGACTTTTATTGGGGGTTAAAACCGAAGGCAACCGACCTTGATAATGATAAAACGACCGAGATTGTAATCCCTACAGCAAATGGATTTTCAATTTTTGATTTAACTACAAACAATATTACAAAGACATCAATTATATTTTCAGAGTATCCCAATTATCTCATTACGTCGAAGATCACCAGAGATGAAACATATGACTTCGTGATCGGCAGTAAAGAAGTTATATTTATGTTTAAAGGCTCTAAGGGTACTGTTGCAAAACCAAGAATTCTTCGAAAGATTTCTGAACCTTCATATATTCAGTCATTTAAGGTGATGCAGTACGATATTGGCTTACCAGACCTCTTTGTTCTAACGGACTCTTATCTTTATGTTTACAGGTCGGATTCCAGTGCACCGCGTCTTAGCGACTTGAAGATTTATCCTCTTAGACCAACGATTGACGATAGCTATGTTTCAATTTCAGCAAAAATAATCGATGAGACCTCGTTTGGTAATCCTATTCTAATATATAACGTTACTGCGATCGATGGCACACTCTTGGAACAGGGAGAAGTTTTTATGTCATCAGAATCGTATATGAGCGATACCTATCTTGTTTATCTTTCAGATTTAAAGGCTGGAACATATACTTTCAAAATCATTGTAACTGATAGTTATGATAATAGAGCAGTTTATGATAATAATGGGTCCATGTATTCGTTTAATGTTTACAGCGAACTTCTGTTTCGAACAAAGCTTCAAACAGTTAGCTTCAAAAAGTTGTCTACTCCATCTATAACTAGTGATCATCCGATGGATGTTGGTAAACTAGATGATGATCAATATGATGATGTGGCGATTGGCGTTTCAGATCATGCAGAGATCATATGGGGTAACCATAGCGTTACAATACTTGATCAATGGGCTGATGTAGATAATGTAGAGGTATATGTCGCGGATCTGCTTGCTGGCCCAAGTGATGATATCTTAGTTTATTACAAAAATGTTACAAGTTCTCGGTATCAGATCAGGATTTATAACGGTTCTTCGTTGGAAATGTTGAGAAGCTATACATTTGGTGAAGAAATTCTGAATTTTGCGTTTGGTGATGTTAACGGAGACGGCTATGAGGATTTAGCGTTTAGCTTGGATGTAACTGCTACATCTGACAAGTTCATTGTAATGGACACAGTAAACAATGTAACTTTACTGGAAAAAGAAACTGCAAACATTTTTGACATTGGGGTATTTAATCTTACAGGAGACCAGTGCATGGATGTTGTCGCAGTTTCATATGATTCTTCGACCAAGATACTTAATTTAACTGCTTATGCTGGTGAACACAGTTTAAATGTAATATACTTTTTCAATCGATCCCTTAAGAGCAACCTATATGAAGTGGGGCTTTTTGTTGATAATTTCATAACAACTGAGTATTTACAAGTTGCACTCGCTACAGGTTTATCAGCAAGAGACAAGATATTTTTATTAAATGCTAGTAACGGCTACTATTTTAAAGAACGTGAAATACCTTATATGACAGGTCTAACTCCTGTTGATTACAGCTACGATGGAATTAAAGAGATGTCCCTTCTCCTCTATGATAATTCGCTGTTTATATTTAGCTTGCTTAATGATTCCTTTGAGTTTAGGAAGAATTCGTTTCTACCAGAAGCACCTATTGAAACATTTTATGACAATTTCGATGAGGATTATTATGAGGACTTGATATATGTTCTATCTGATGAAATCGCTGTGTATTCTATTGCAGAAGATCGTTTCGAAACTATAGAGTATCCGTTTAGAATGATACATTCGGCGGCCATTGGCGAATTTTTTGAGCTTCCAAGCAAAGACATATGTCTTCTTACTTATGACTTGATTTTTGAAAAGTACATAAATATTAACATGTTCTATAGGCCTAACATTACTTTAATTGTTGATAGTGACGTTATAGTTCAAGGTGGAGCCACTGAGGTAATTGTGGGGATTAGAAACGTTTTTGGCGATCCCATTGCTGGTAGTAATGTGATGGGGGCCCTTGAGTTCAATGGTAAAGTTTTGCAGTCAAGTAGCTTTACTTCTCATGGAAACGGTTTATATACTCTCACTGTTAGTGCAACAAATATTCCCCTAGGATACTATAATCTTTCAGTTATTATAAACGATGATTATTATGGTGTTTTCATATTTAGCAGAAATCTCACTGTCACAGGGGAAATAGATGCTATACTCATTAGTCCTGATAGAGTTCCACAAGGTGGATTCGCGCTATTAAACGTTACTTTATCGGATAAATATGGATATCCTATTTCGGATGCCACCGTCAACATTACCTTTAGTGGGCAAACCTACACGCCTGATAAAATCCTTAGAGGTACTTACTTATTTAAAATACCAACAGAAAACCTGTCTGTGGGGTCGTACAGCATTGTCGTCACAGCCAACCATAAATTAACGCAGCCAATGCAAACAAATTCCATCATTAATATAGTTGGGACTCCACACTTAGTAATTAAAGGAGATGGAATAACTGACCCTCCTGTGACACAAGGAACAACAGTTGACATTTCATTGAACCTTTATGATAAATATAATTATTCAATTAGCGGTGCAACTGTTACAGCCTATTTCTTTGGGAAACCCTACACATTTACAGATTTGGAAAACGGAACATACATAGCTACTATACCTACGGATAATGTCCCAGGAGGGCAACATCCTCTCTTAATAGAAATACATCACGAATACCTTGAGTCCAAAATCTTCAATGCAAATCTAACCGTTCTAGGCAAAATCAACCTAGAGGTGTCTATTGGAGAACCGCAGGAAGAAAAAAGTTATATTGTACAGGGGACCCCGATACCAGTTTGGATAGTTGCTATAGATGATTACGGATATCCGATTGAAAATGCAACCATAATAGTCAGTTTTCAGGGGAAACTAAATTACACCGCTGAGAACATTAGGGAAAATGTCTACTTGGCCACATTAGATCTAGGAAAAATACATTATGGAAACTATTCTATCATAGTAGAAGCTAGCAAGCCCTTCCATGTAAAGGGATACCTATCGAAGAGTATTTCCATTTATCCAAAGATGCCTTCATTGAACATATCTTTTGAAACCTTCATGACACTCCTAGGCATCTCTTTTGCCTTTTCCTTCCTTGGACTAGGCATTTACTACGGAGTCTCCTCTAGGTTGAAGAAAAGCATCAAAACTGATAGTGAAGGAAGAATAGTTATGAACTTTAGGGTCTTAGATGCAACCTACGTTATTCTAACCTTGGTTTTAATTGGTCTTTTAGGCCTAGCACGTAATTATTGCCTAAAAGGCTCCTATGAACTTGCAGTAGCAGTTTTAAGTTTAGCGTTAATGGAACTTTTACTTGTCTTCGGTGTTTGGCTTTACAGAGACATCGCCATAACATTAATTTCTGAAAAAACTTCTCTGAAGCGCTTTTTGTTCAGTTTCTGGCATTTAATCCTAGCACCCATCATAATACTGTTGATGTTTGACTGGGGAACGAACATTGAATGGTTTGCATTTTACATCCTTAAGGAAACAATGAATCTCGGAGTAATAACAGTTCCATCAATTTACATAAGTCTTCTAGGTACATACACAACGTCTATCATAATTGTTGCCCTAAATAGCTTTCTCAACTCAAGACAATTAAGTAAAAGGATCAAAGAAATGAGATCAGGCGGAACGCCTGAAAAAGTTTTGAACGAAGAAAAAATTGAACAACTCAGTAAGATTTCAAACTACATCAGAATTAGATTTTTCGGTTTCCTAGTGGTTCTGGGAATAAGCATCGTCTCAACAGTTCCACTCTTAAAATACTACCAAGTGGGTATATTAATTGTTCTTCCACTCTTCTTCATAGTACTGGTGCCATATCTTGTTTCAAAGATACTGGGAATTCTAGGCTTCACAAAGAAAAGCATTGAGAAGCAGTTAGTTTCACACTAGCATCTACTTCTTCTTTATTTTTAATTTGATAAATATGTAAGGATTTGAAAGTAAAATTTTGAAAATGGTCATATTTTAATTCGGTGAAATTAGATGAACCGTCTTTAATGACATTATCTCGACATAAAGTTATTCTTGTTTATATTTTTTAAGGGTTTTTACTGCTAGTTCTGGATTATTTGTCACAATGGCGTCAACTCCCATATTTGCAAATTTAATCATGTCGTTGGGGTTGTCAACGGTCCAAACTGCGACTTTTAAGCCGTTTTGATGCACCATTTCCACAATATCGGAGGTTACAAGAGTGTATCGTGGAACTGCGAAATCTGCTTCTAGTCTAAGTAGTGTTTTCAGCATATCTCCTTTAAATTTTCTACCAAAAATAGCACCAACTGTAATTTTCGGAGCTAGTTCCTTAACTCTTTTTATAGTTTTCAAGTTAAAGGAAGTTATCATCAAAACGTTAATCATCCCCTTTTCTTTTAATATCCTTACAATTTTGCTTTCAAAGCCTTCCTCTTTAATTTCCACGATAACCTTTCCTTTCATTTTCTTAACTACTTCTAAGACTTCTTCTAAAGTGGGTATTTTCTCCCCTTTACCGAAGTCTAACATTTTAAGTTGTTCAAGTTTCATTTCACGTACATAACCATGACCGTTTGAAGTTCTATCAACAGTTTCATCATGAATAACCACTGGTACACCATCTTTCGACAATCTTACATCAACTTCTACAAAGTCTGCTCCAACCTTAAAAGCTCGAACAATACTTCTAATTGTGTTTTCAGGTTCATGTGTGGGATCCCCTCTATGACCTACAATAATAACCACGGCAGAACACCTAAGAATATAACTTTTACAATTTATATGGGATTTATTCAAGTAATCTTCGGATAGGGTCTTTTGGATCAAACTTAGTGGTTTCATACACCATTAAGGTTTCTGTTTTCTTCACTGCAGGCAAATTTTGAATTCTCCTAAGCACGTTTCTTAGTTCATCTACATCTTTTACTAAAACTTCCACTATTATATCGAACCTTCCTAGAAGGTAGTGAATCTGGGAAATTTCTTTAAAAGTTTTAATTATTTTATCTGTTTCTCTCCTAAATTTTGCCTGCGGCTCTGCGATAATGAGAATATAAGCTTTTAGTTTAAGTCCAAGCAAGGAGGGGTCAATGTCTACTGTAAATTTTATGCCTTTCCTCTTTAGCTCTTTAAGCCTAGAATGGACACTTTGCCTCGTCATTCCGCACTTTTTAGCTAATTCGGTGACCGGCTGTCTTCCGTCATTTATCAGCTCTCTTAACAGCGTCTTATCTTTACCGTCAAACATGTTAAAAAATGTTGTGAATCTCCTATATTAAACTTACCATGTTGTTGCCAATCTTTAATATGTTTGGTCAAAATGTCTATTTTTAAAAGTAAAATCTTATATTTTTGTTTTGTCATGAGTGAAAAGAGCTACAAAATAGAAGACGCAGTAGGCGACTACATTACAAGACGAAACCTAGGAGTGGAAGGCAACCTTCATCGAATAAGGAGGCCGATATTTTTCAGCCTTTTTCATCCTAAAGAGTAAAATTAGGAAATAGGGTAAGTTGAGGGAAAATGCGAATAATGGATAAAACAAACAAAATAAAACTAAAAGATAAGAAGCATAACTCGATGTTTTTTAAAGAAAATCTTAATTCTATGGTTTCAGCAACTTTTAAAGAATTTTCTAAGCCAAATACTTTTTATGAAAAATTTAAAGAAAGGTTTGTAGGAAATAGCTTTGAAAAACTTATGAAAATAAAAAACCCTTATCTACATTCCTTTGTAGGAAAATATATTAGGCTTTGCAATCCCGATAGAATTTTTGTGAATTCAGGATCCCATGAAGACCTCAAATACATTAGAGACGCGGCAATTAAATATGGAGAGGAGAGGAAGCTTAAAGTGGATGGGCATACCGTTCATTTCGACGGCTACTACGATCAAGCAAGAGACAAAGAAAATACTAAAATTCTCCTACCAGAAGGAAACAATTACGGTAAGCATATCAACTGGATGGAAAGGAAAAGAGGGCTTAGAGAAATTCATGAACTTTTGAAAAACATTATGAAAGGGAAAGAGCTTTTCATATGTTTTTATACTTTGGGTCCTGCTAACTCTGAGTTTACAATTCCATGTGTACAGTTAACTGATTCAGCTTATGTTGCTCACTCAGAAAACATTCTCTTTAGGCAGGGTTATGAGGAATTTTTGAGAAGAGGCCCTAATCCACACTTCTTTAAGTTTGTTCATAGTGCAGGGGAACTTGATGGGAGAAAAAACTCTAGGAATATAGATAAAAGGAGAATTTATATCGATCTTGAAAACGAAATTGTTTATAGTGTAAATACTCAGTATGGAGGAAACACTCTAGGTCCGAAAAAACTTGCACTTAGACTTGCGGTAAATAGGGCTTCGAAGGAAAGTTGGCTTGCGGAGCACATGTTTATAGTTGGAATAAGTGGTCCCTGTGGAAGGGCCACCTACTTTGCCGGCGCTTTTCCCTCTCTCTGTGGAAAAACATCCACGGTTATGATTCCAGGTGGGAGATTGATTGGTGATGATATAGCTTTTTTGAGGAAAAGGAATGGGAAGGTTTATGCTGTAAACGCTGAAAAAGGTATTTTTGGAATTATAGCTGACATTAATTCCAAGGACGACCCTATAATTTTTAAAGCGCTCCACTCCCCCGGTGAAATAATATTTTCTAATGTTCTTGTAACTGAAGATGGAGAAGTTTATTGGAATGGTAAAAACGCTCCAATGCCTGAGAAAGGGGTAAATCACTCGGGAGAATGGTATAAAGGTAAAAGAGACTCTGAGGGTAATTTGATTCCTCCTTCTCATCCCAATGCAAGATTTACGTTAAGTCTCGATTTGCTTGAGAATTTTGATCCAAGGTTAAATGATCCTATGGGAGTTGAAATAAAGGGGATCATTTATGGCGGTAGGGACTCAGATACTTGGGTTCCTGTGGAACAGTCTTTTGATTGGGTTCATGGAGTAGTTACAAAAGGTGCTTCTTTAGAGTCGGAAACAACTGCTGCAACCCTTGGAAAAGTTGGGGAAAGAAAATTTAATCCGATGGCAAATCTCGATTTCCTCCCAATAAGTATAGGAAAATATGTGAAAATGCACCTGGAATTTGGCAGAGATCTTGAAAATCCTCCCAAAATTTTTTCCGTAAACTATTTTCTCAAAGATAAGAATGGCAGGTTTCTTACTGAGAAAGTTGATAAACGTGTTTGGCTTAAATGGATGGAGTTAAGAGTTCATAACGAAGTGGACGCAATAAAAACACCTACCGGATACATTCCCATATATGAAGATCTAAAAATTCTCTTCAAGGAGGTTTTGAGCAAAGAGTATAAAGAGGAGGATTATGTGAAGCAGTTTACGTTGAGAATACCTGAGAACCTTGCGAAGATAAATAGGATACTTAAAATTTATAGAGGTATACCCGATACTCCTGAAATAGTCTTTCAAGTTCTTGAAGAACAAAAAGAAAGACTTTTGGAAACAAGGGAGAAATTAGGAAAATACGTTTCTCCTTATAAACTTTGAAAATTGAGTATCGAAATAAACACTTGTGGTAGTCTATAGAGTAAACATGTAGATGAAAGCTTAAATTTCTTGAAGAAAGTTAACAAGGTCTTTAAAATGTTAAAGATGTTTGTTAAATGAAAACTTTAAATGTTTTAAATTTTAAAGTAAAGAGAGAAGCAGCTAGGTTAAAGGGATTTAACTTGAGAAAGAAAAGATCGGCTGGAGAATTGTATAAGCTTACAATGAAGCTACGAGTTCCTAAGGAAGTTTTGTACCAGAAATCAAGGGAGTTTTTTATAGATGAAGGCTACCTAGTTGAAAGGGAAAGGCAACCCACATTTTTATTGGTGATGGGATTAGAAGGAAGATGGAGAATACAGATAAAAGAAAAAAGGGAAACTACAAAAATAGAATTATCTTTCGAATCTTTTCTTTCCCGCCTAAGTAAGGAACAGGAAGAAAAAATAAGGAGAGAACTAACAAATTTCGTTGTTTATATTCAAAATCTATAAACGTAACATCTTAGACAGCTATTTAACACCATATTTAAAATGTTGAAATTTGAAATGTCACTTACCTATTGACAACCTTTTCTTAACAAGTACTATAATTAACATTGAACCACAAACTGCTGTAAGTACACCGAATGTTAACCACGTGTTCTGTCTTTGCTCTTCTCTGCTCTCTTCTTTAAATAATTCTAGGAGTTTTAAAATAGTTAAACCTGCTACCTTTATGTGGGTTTCAAGTCTACTTGGATTTACCCAATCATAGATTTCCGTAGATGTCACATTATCGTAGGGAGTGTGAATCCAGCCCCTATAATCTTCCCTCTCCC